>NZ_CBDKZX010000071.1:0-20298 GCF_965301105.1 Kluyvera sp. | reverse complement strand
AAAAAGGATAAAGTTCGCCCTGATCGATCAATGATAAAAGAAAAATAAGAAGATCAAGCAAATAGATAATTTAATTTTAGGATTTTTCAATTAATTAGAAATTGTTCGTATTGATATGTATCTCGAACCAATTGTAATTTTATGTAAAGAGCATATCTGAATGCGCAATTTAACTTATTTTTCACAATCATATAAATTGATCTAAATCAATTTACACCATTTAAACAAAAATAAATTTATTGATCTCACCCCATTACACACCGCTAAACCTAACTCATCAGAGGGAATAAATGCGCTAAATCGCTACCCGATAGTGAGTATAGAATCAATTTGACGTTTTAATGGGGTTGAGGCGGGAGATTTAAGACGGGAACATAACAAACAACGCCAGGCGCAGACCGTGCTCAGGAACGCTGCGCCTTACCATGATACAACCCCGGTGAATAGGTGGAGTCAGCCCTCTTTTCCTGGCTCAGATCCGGGCACAAAGAAGCGCTGGATGAAAGATAATGCTGGTATTCCGCAACGTGCAACAGGGCCTGCTCGCCGCAAAGCTCCTGCTCACCATAATCGACATACATCAACGATTGTCGGAAGAATTTGAACATAACATTTTCCAGCCATTGGACCTGGCACCTCCACTCATTGATGGAGGTGCGTCATGATTATGATTTTTTCGCGCTGTAGACTTCTTCACCGGAGAATGTCGGCTCGGCCCAGAAATTAATATTGAACTGAGCGTCGTCGGTCATTTCGATACGGTGCCAGTACTGCGGCGGGCTGGTCGCGAAGCTACCGGCATTGATAACCACCCTCACTTCAGGTTCCGTGGCCTGCTCATCAGCGAAACCGTAGTAGGTCACCGTACCTTCCATCACACACAGCTGGCCAAAGATGCCGGCGGCGGTATTGTGATGGCTCAGCAGCGCGGCCGGGACATTGTCTTTTGTGAAGAATGGGGTTGAACGTTTGATAGTCCAGTTTTTAGGGATTCTGTGATGGCTCATATTAACCTCCGGCTCTAAAACATGCATTTAAAATACAACTTAAAAATCGAGCTGTAAAGCATTTTTGATAATGAATCTCATTATCGTGCATGCACCGTTCTTCGCCCGGCATCACATTTCTGCATGTTGCTTATTGTCGAATTCCGACATTTATTTATATTTAAAATGTCGAATATCAACAGAGGTAATGCATGAACCCGCTCGCTTTCACCATTGCGCAAGAACAGAATGTCGATACCCGCTACCTGGCAGACCTGCCGCTTCCGGACATACTGGCGTTGCTCAACGAGCACGACGCCCGCGTTCCGCTCGCCATTCGCGGCGTTCTTCCGCAGGTGGAAGAGGCCGTGCGTCTGATTGTCGGGCAGATGAAAAGCGGTGGTCGGCTGTTTTATGTTGGCGCAGGCACCAGCGGACGGCTTGGCGTGCTGGACTCCGCCGAGTGCCCACCGACCTTTGGCACCGACCCAAACCTGGTTCAATCAGTCATTGCCGGCGGGCTGGACGCCATGCTGCGCGCCGTAGAGAACGTAGAAGATGACGGTGCCGCCGCGGTTGCCGAACTCCGCGCTCGTGGTCTGAGTCAACGGGATGTGGTGCTGGGTATCGCCGCCAGCGGACGCACGCCGTTCGTGATGTCGGCGCTCGACTTTGCGCGCCAGACTGGCGCAAAGACCATCGCGCTCACCACCCGCGGCCCTGGCCTTATCTCAGAAAAAGCGGACGTGGCGGTAGCGCCGGACGTCGGTGCCGAAGCGCTGGCCGGTTCCACGCGGATGAAAAGCGGCTCCGCGCAGAAGATGCTGCTGGGGATGATCAGTACCGCCACCATGATTCAACTGGGACGCGTGCACGGCAACCTGATGATTGACGTAAAAGCCTCGAACGAAAAGCTGTTGCGCCGCGCCGAGCACATGGTGGCGCAGATCTGCGAAGTGGATAACGCCACGGCGCAAATGCAGCTCCAACAGGTGAACTACAACGTGCGCGCGGCGGTGCTGAGCAACCTGCTGGGCCTCTCTCCCGATGCGGCGCTTGCGATGGCCGCGCAACCCTTTGTCGCCCTAAAAGATCAGCTATTATCAGGAGCCACTCATGGCCAATAAAATAGAACATCTGGAGCTTATCGCTGACGCCATCGAACACCATATTGGCGGCTTCGGCAACGTCGCCACGCTGACCAACTGCATGACCCGCGTACGCGTGGTCCTGCGCGATCGCAGCCTGTTTAACGCCGAAGCGCTGCGCAAACTGGACGGCGTTAAAGGCACCGTCGACGCCGGAGAGCAGTTTCAGATTATCGTCGGCGCGGGTACGGCATCAAAGGTGACGGGGATCCTGACTAAACGCATGAATCGCGCGGGAATCGCCCCTGCCGCCGCCGACGATGCAGAACGTAAACCTTTCTCCATCCGCCGCTGCCTGAATATTCTGGCGGCCATTTTTGTCCCTACCATCCCGGCGCTGATCGGCTGCGGTTTGATTCTTGGATTAGTCAACGTCTGCCGCCTGATCGGCCCCGAGTTTGTCGCCAGCCATCAGGATCTCTTCGCCCTGCTGACGGTCATGGGGAAGGCGGTCTTTACGGTGCTGGCGGTGATGATCGGCATGAATACGGCCAAAGAGCTGCAAGCGTCTCCCGCCATTGGCGCGGTGATGGCGGCCGTGCTGGCCGCGCCGGATCTCGCCAACATCAAGCTATTTGGCAGCGCATTAACGCCGGGCGGCGGCGGGATTTTCGCCGTGCTGCTGGTCTGCGTCTTTGCCGCGAAATTTGAGCTGTGGTTCCGCCGCTACTGCAAAGAGAGCCTGGATCTGATTTTAACGCCCATGGTGACGATTCTGGTCTCCTCGCTGGCCGCGCTGCTGATTCTGCAACCGCTGGCGCACGCGGTTAATCAGTGGCTGGGCGACCTGGTGGCGCTCTCCCTGCTCAACAATTCCGCAGGTTCTGTTGTGGTAGGCGCGCTGCTTGGCGGCGGCTTCCTGTTCCTGCTGCTGACCGGTTTACATCAGGGGCTTATTCCCATTCACGCGCAGATCCTCGATACTTTTGGCCTGAACTATCTGTTCCCGATCCTCGCGATGGGCGGGATGGGTCAGGTGGGCGCGGCGGCCTATGTCTACCTGAAGACGAAGAATTCGCGCCTGAAGAAAACCATTTCCGGCGCGCTGCCGGTGGGTATCATCGGCGTCGGTGAACCGCTGCTGTTCGGCGTCTCCTTGCCGCTGGGTAAACCGTTTATCGCAGGCTGCATCGGCGGTGCGGCAGGCGGTGCGGTGATTGCCGCCTGTAAGGTAGGCATTATCATTCCGTTTGGCACTGCTGGACTATCGCTGCTGCCGTTAGTCGGCGCCGGGCAGATTCTGCCGTTCCTGCTGGCGGTCGTCAGCGCATGGGGGGTTGGATTTGTCGCCGCCATGATCCTGGGCTTTACCGATCCGCAGGAATAGTCATAATCAGGCACAGGGCGCAACGCGCCCTTCCCCATGACGAGAAAAAAGGTACGTAATGGAATCCATCATCAGCAAAATTCAGGCTCTGGCGCACGCCAAAAACGGCGGCGATCGACGTATCTCGACGTATCTGATTGAGCGGAATTTTGATATCTCCGATTTAAGCGCCACCCGCATGGGGCAGGAACTGGGTATCAGCGATTCCTCCGTCATCCGCTATGCCAAAGCGCTTGGCTGTAGCGGTTTTCCGGAGCTGAAGCTGTGGCTCGCCGCGGCCAGCCATCCGCAAAAAGCGCGCGCACGCGAGGAGATCTACGAAGGTATTGAAGCCAGCGACTCTACTGAGCAGATGGTGGAGAAATCCCGCGTCCTGTTTGCCAGCAAAATTGACCAGTCGCTGGATCTGCTCGACCCGCAAACTATCGACATCTGCGCGCGGTTACTGATCGACAGCCGCAAAATCGTCCTCGTCGGCATCGGGACCTCGGCGCTGATCGCGCTGGATATCAACCACAAGCTGATTCGCTGTGGGTTAAACGTGCAGTTCAACTACGATTACCACACGCAAATTGTGCAGGCATCTTTACTACAGCCCGGCGACGTGCTGCTCGCGGTCTCCGCGCGCGGTGAAACGGCGGAGGTGGTAGAAGCGCTGGAGCTGGCCCGTGAACGCGGGGCACACACGATAGCCATCACCCGCTATGGCAAAAACAAAGTCAGCCAAATTGCCAAACACGTCATCCCCTATAGCTATACCGAAGCGCACGAGAAGCTTGGCATGGTGACGCCACAAATCCTACAGATGATCGCCTTTGATATTCTTTTCTTCCGCATTAACAGCCTTGTGTCGCCGGACAGCATGTCCACCGCGCTGCACACCATCAATAAACGCCAGCACAACGGAAACACGCCATAAATATCAATTAGCTGAATATCCACACGAATAACATTGCCTTTTAACATTCATTAACAGATAGTGTATAAGATTTAACTTAAAGCTCTGTTTTTATTACCGTCAGGATATCTGTTAAATGTTATTAATTAAAAAGACAATAATGAGCACTCTGGTTATTGCACCGGCCCTTTTCAGCTTCAGCACTGGCGTCAGTGCCGCGGAATTAACCGGCTGCGCCGCTAAAAAACAAGAGATCACCCGCCAGATTGAATATGCCCGCGCGCACAACAATCAGCATCGGGTCAACGGGCTGACCACCGCGCTGCAAGAGGTTGAGGCCAACTGTACCGATGCCTCTTTGCAAAAGGAACGTCAGCAGAAGGTCGCCGAAAAACAAGAGAAGGTGAACGAACGCCAGGCGGAATTAAAAGAGGCCCAGGCCTCAGGGCGCTCGGATAAAGTCGCTAAAAAACAGCAGAAACTGGATGAAGCCCAGGAAGAGCTGGCGGCGGCTCAGGCGGAATTACAGCGCTGATAGCCCAATCGTTCCAGGCCACAACCCGGCCGCTAAACCGGGTTGTGGACGCGTTATCCCTCTCGCTACGCTTTGCGAATGATGACCGGCACGCTCTTATAGGCAGGCGTCAGGCTCTGGGTATCCACCGCATCAAGTGACAGCAGCACGTTCGCCTCCGGCAAATAGGCGCCAATCGAACCGCCAGCCATGCTGTAAACCACCACCGTCAAGCCATACATCGCACGATCGATGCTCGGCTCGCCGTTGTCCTCCAGCGCTTGAATGTTAATGACGTCGCCTGCCGCCAGCCCCCGCGCCTCGGCTTCCGTCTGGCTTAAAAATGCCACATCGCGACGGCCGGTAATCCCGCGGTAGCGATCGTTCATGCCGTATATCGTGGTGTTGTACTGGTCATGGCTACGTAACGTCGCCAGCACCAGCGCATCATCCGGCTGATTCTGACGATCCACCGCGCGCTGGCGGCTAACCACAAAGTTCGCTTTACCGCTCTCCGTGTGCCATTCGCGTCGCGACGCGGGCGTATCCATACGGAAGCCGCCCGGTTCGGCGATGCGCGCGTTATAGTTGGCGAACGCCGGAATCACGCTGCCGATGGCCTCACGAATCAACGCATAGTTATCGGTCATCGCTTCCCAGTTCACCGGCGAGTCAGGTAACGTCGCGCGCGCCAGCCCGGCGACAATCGCCGGCTCCGACTTCAACCAACGCGATGCCGGTTTCAGCGCGCCGCAGGAGGCGTGCACCATCGACATGGAATCTTCGACGGTGACCGACTGGATGCCGCTCGCCTGTATATCACGCTCGGTGCGCCCCAGCGCCGGGAACAGGTAGTTATGTTTCGCCATCAACAGATGCGAGCGATTGAGTTTGGTCGCCACGTGGACCTGCAAATCCAGCTTTTTCATCGCTTCAAAGGTGCGCTGTGGTTGTGGCATCGCCACCGCCAGATTGCCGCCCATGCAGATCAAAGCCTGTGCGTCACCGCTCTCGATGGCGCGAATGCTCTCAACGCTGGAGCGACCATGCTTGCGAGGTACGCGAATGCCAAAGTGCCCTTCCAGGCGCGACAAAAAGGCTTCCGGCGCCGCCTCGTTAATGCCGACCGAACGGTCGCCCTGCACGTTGGAATGGCCGCGCAGTGGGCAGATACCGGCGCCCGGTTTGCCGATATTGCCCTTCAACAGCAGCAGGTTCACCAGTTGCTGGACGTTTTCGGTGCCGTTTTTATGCTGGGTAATCCCCAGACCATAGCAGATGATGGTGGCTTTTGAGCGGTCGTAACGGTAGGCCAGGTCTTCCATCTGGCTACGACTCAAACCAGAGTCCTGTTCCAGATCCGCCCAGTGACAGCGATGCAGATCGTCATACAGCGCCTGATAGCCCTGGGTATGCTCAGCCAGGAACGCGCGGTCGAGGCACGGTTCCTGGCCAAGCAAGGTTCTGGCTTCGTCCATCTCAATCAGCGCCTTCATGACGCCTTTCAGCAGCGAGGCGTCGCCGCCCATTTTGACCTGGTAGTAGTCGTTACTGAGCGTCGTGGCATGGCCTTTCAGCATGTCCGTCGGGCTTTGCGGGAAGCTAAAACGTTCAAGACCGCGCTCCGCCAACGGATTGATAGAGATAATACGCCCGCCGCGCTGCGCCACTTCACGCAGAGTGGTCAGCATCCGTGGGTGGTTAGTACCCGGATTGTGGCCGATGCAGATAACCAAATCACAGTGCTCGAAATCATCCAGTTCGACGGTGCCCTTCCCCAGCCCGATAGCGCTGGTCAGCCCGGCGCTGGTTGGCCCGTGGCACATGTTGGAGCAGTCCGGGAAGTTGTTGCTGCCGTATTCGCGGGCAAATAGCTGGTAAAGAAACGCGGCTTCGTTGGAGGTACGCCCGGAGGTATAGAACTCAACACGTTCCGGGGAGTCGTAGCTGCGCAGGCGTTCGCCGATTTCGGCAAATGCCACCTGCCATTCGACGGCCTGCCAGGTATCGGTGACGGCGTCGTACTTCATCGGATGCGTCAGACGGCCAACGTTCTCCAGCTCGTAATCGCTGTATTTCCACAGCTCGGCCACGGTATGCTGGCGGAAGAATTCCGGGGAGGCTTTCTTGCTGGTGGTTTCCCAGGAGACGGCTTTCACGCCGTTTTCACACAGCTCCATCGGCGAACGATGGCTGGGGTCCGGCCACGCGCAGCCAGGACAGTCGAAGCCCTTTATCTGATTCATACGGAACATCGCAATGACATCGCGCGCCACTGCCTTTTGCGAAAATACCGATGCGGTAACCGCTTTTACCGCTCCCCATCCACCTGCGGGCCCTTGATAGTCGCTTACACCTGGAACGCCATTACTCATTTTTACCGCTTATTCTGTACGCAATTTCAATGGCGAATACGGTAGCAATTTCTCTTCAGCAAAGATTTCCTCTTCACGAGGTACAGCGGCTCTACGCTGTACGGATTAGTCTGCGGCTCCCTCAGGGAGCATAGCGATTCCCTCTCATGCGTCACCGCCACACGAAAAATAGGGTTGATCTGATACGAACAACCTCTTATTTTTCACCTTTGTTTTTTTAATCGGACCCTGCGATGTCAGCTATGAATCAAGCGAAAGCGGTAGTGAACAGCAGAATAATAAGAACAATAAGCTGAGGTAGTTCTGATGTGGTTATTTATTGGCACCGTCACCGTCGCCTTTTTAGCATCGCTGATGCTGATCTGGCTTGACGACAGAATTGCGGAAACGGAATAAATCCGTGGAGGACGTTCCGCGCCAGAAGGCGGCGCGGAACGAAAAAGCATTACAGCGACTTCGCCAGACGCTCAACGGCGGTTTGCAGACCTTCCAGCGACACCGTCGAGTAGGATAAACGCAGCGTGCGGGTATCCGGATTGTCGTTATAGAACGCTTCACCCGGCACGTACACCACGCCATTTTCCAGCGTTTTCTCCAGCCACTTCATGGTATCGAACGGATAACGGAAACGCGCCCACAGGAACATCCCCCCTTTCGGACGGCTGAACTCAAGATGCTCGCCCAGACGGCTTTCCAGCGCGTCGGCCAGCGCCTCGCACTTCTTACGGTAGTCTTCACGGATGAGCGCAATCTGGTTTTCCAGACGGCCCAAGCTCAGGTATTCAGCGGTAATCACCTGCGACAGCATATTGGTGTGCAGATCGGCGGCCTGCTTGACGATCACCGTCTGTTGCGCCAGCCAGTCCGGCATCACGATCCAGCCAATACGCATGCCCGGCGCCAGAATTTTGGAGAAGGTCGAGGTATAGACCACCTGATCTTCACAGCCTAATTCCACCGCATGCTGATACAGCGGACGCTGCACTTCATCGGTAAAGCTGATTTCACCGTAGGGATCGTCTTCAATAATCACCACGTCATGCTGCTTCGCCAGCTCCACCAGACGGCGGCGACGATCGTCGCTCAACGTTTTACCGCCAGGATTACCGAAGGTTGGCACCAGATAAACGGCTTTAACACGCGTGGTGGTCAGCAGCTCGGCAAGCTGTTCCACCAGCATGCCGTTGTCGTCGGTATCGACGCTCAGGATGTTGGCCTGGGCCAGCTGAAACACCTGCAACGCCGCGAGGTAGGTTGGGCGCTCAACGACAATGGTATCGCCCGGATCGAGCAGCGTGCGGGCAACGATATCCAGCGACTGCTGCGAGCCTGAGGTGATATAAACATGGCTTGCCTGACAGGCCACGCCGCGCGCCTGACACAGTTCGCTCACGGCCTGGCGCAGCGGCGGGTAGCCTTCGGTCAGCCCGTACTGGAACGCATCGTTAAAGCGTTCGCTCATCACCTTCTGCACCGCCAGCTCCAGCCCTTCGGTATCAAAAAGCTCCGGCGCCGGAATGCCGCCGCCGAGAGAAATCACGCCGGGCAGTTTACTGTGCTTGAGGAGTTCGCGGACGGCGGAGGGCTTGAGTTCCCCCGCGCGCGCGGCGAGTCGCCGATCGTGCATATTCTTTTCCTTTTCTGTCTTGTTGTTGTGTTTACTGCAGACTTTCTTTACGTAGGCCTGATTAGCGAAGCGCCATCAGGCAACCCGACACAGATTGCCGGATGGCGGCTCTGCCTTATCCGGCCTACTATTTTTTATCTTTAATCACCACCAGCGGTTCGATATCGCTCTCTTTTTTAATCACCAGAGAAGCATCGCCGCGCAGGCAGGTGCCGCCGTAGTTACCGCCGACGGTAAAGGTACATACCTGAATATATTTTCCCGCCACGTTTGGCAAGCACCAAAGCTGCTGGTAAATATTTTTCCGGTCATTAAATTTACCGCTGGTTTGATCCAGTAGCTGATCGTGGCCGCTGACCAGATCGATATTGCTGCCGCAACGCCCGGAAATCGGCTTGATGGCATAGCCGGTTTTGGCCAGATGCTCGCTCACCTCAAAGTCGGTATCCAGCAGATACGGATGGTTCGGGAACAGCGACCACAGCACCGGGAGAATGGCTTTGTTGCCGGGAATCACCGTCCACAGCGGCTCGAAGACCATCACTTCCGGGCGCAGCAGCACGTCAATCAGGCGCACTTCGTTATCCGGGTGACCGGTACGAATCGGCACAGCGGCGTATTCGTCTTCATCCACCTCGCGCACCTGCTCAATCGCCGTTTCCCACGCCCAGGTTTTCCACACGCAGTTCACCAGACGACCGTCGCCATCAATCAGCTGACCGGCAGCATCCCAGCGCAGCTCGTCGAGGCCGTAGAGAATTTTGCTCTCGAAGCCCGCCTGCTCAAGGGCTCGCTGCATAAACTGGGCGTGGTAATTTTCTTCCAGATCGTTGTCCTGCATGATGTGCACGAACGGCCTTGCCTGGCTGTGTTTCCACGCGCCCACCAGCTCGCCCAGCAGGTCTTCCGCCGGGTTGTGGCCGTTGCCGCGATAGCCGGTTTTCAGCCACTGTTCGAGAATCAGGCCGCCTTCGGTGTGGCAGGAAGCGGAGTCAGCGTTGTACTCGTAGACCTTCAGGCCGCGCTCGTCCATGCAGAAATCCATGCGCCCGGTGATCATATCGTGGCGACGACGCTGCCACGAAAGGCGCAGACGCGGCCAGAGGATTTTAGGAATATCAAACAGCGCCAGCAGGTTGTCATCACGCATCACTTTGTCGGTGGCGTGGAGATACATCAGGTGCATCTCGTTGGTCGCTTTAATCAGCTCCTGCTCTGCGCTCTCGGTCATGGTGAAATACTGATACGGATCGCCGTTAATCACATGACCGTTGGCGGCGATATACGCCTGCTGGAGTGAATCTTTTTCGTCGAGCCATTTGCCCTCAAACTGACCGTTATTCTCCAGACGCGCTCCGCCCAGCTTCAGCGCATCACCGGCAATCGCCGGCTGCGGCAGGCTGTAACGCGCATCGTCAGTCTGGATCATCCAGCCAAGAATGGTGGTGTCATCGAAGGTATCATGCAGCGTGTAGTGGCCGTCTTTCACCTCTAACGTAAGCTCGCGGGTCCACTGCTGGCCCGCCGGCAACGCCGAGTGCAGCACGTTCTGCTCGGCGATACGCACCTTGTTGCCCAGCAGTTGGGTAATCACCGCCACGTGGCCGGTTTCATTAAACTCGCCGCCCTTCTGCCAGATAAGCAAAGAGCCGACGAGCGGCGCGCGACGGGAACCATTAGCAAAAGCCTGCAGCGGGAGAATGGCGTCGTTCACCACCTGACGCAGATAGCGCAGAGAGAAGATCTCGTAGGCCATACTCACATCGGTGAAGACAAATCCGTAGTTGATGAACAGAAAGCGGCGGGCAAACTCGACGCACTGCCACTTGTGGCCCATATATTCGTTATCGATGTAGCTACGAAACGAAGCGTCGTCAGGCATATCACCTGGTTTTAAGCTGCTGTAATTTGAAGAGTAAATCGCTACGCCGCCCGGCGCATACCCCAACAACGTGCCAAATGGGGCGTCACTATTGGTACTTCCCTTGCTCATGAACCTTCCTCAAACATCGCGTGCGATTTTCTCGCTCGCACGTTGAAATTAATCCAACAAAAGTGGATTAATCATACACCCGTGCATGCGAGGATGGCCCCTTATCGGGAAAAATATTCATCTGAAAAATGGCGTCATCAGCGCGTGGGCAGCCCGAGTGTTTGCCTGAAGCTGCTAAACTTCACTACCTCAACACATCATCAAAATAAGGCGAGCGATTATGTCAGAGAACACCTATCAGCCCCCCAAAGTCTGGGAATGGAAGCAAAACAACGGCGGCGCATTTGCCAATATCAACCGCCCGATTTCCGGTGCCACTCATGAACAAGCGCTGCCGGTGGGCCAGCATTCCCTCCAGCTTTACTCCCTTGGCACGCCAAACGGCCAGAAAGTCACGATTATGCTCGAAGAACTGCTGGCGGCAGGCGTCACGGAAGCGGAGTACGACGCGTGGCTTATTCGCATTGGCGAAGGCGATCAGTTCTCCAGCGGCTTTGTGGAAGTGAACCCAAACTCGAAGATTCCGGCATTGAGCGACCACTCCACCACGCCGCCAACCCGCGTGTTTGAGTCTGGCAACATCCTGCTCTATCTGGCGGAAAAATTTGGCCATTTCCTGCCCAAAGATCCGGCCGGGCGCACCGAAACGCTGAACTGGTTGTTCTGGTTGCAGGGCTCAGCCCCGTTCCTCGGCGGCGGTTTTGGTCACTTTTATAACTACGCGCCGGTGAAGATTGAGTACGCGATTGACCGCTTCACCATGGAAGCCAAACGTCAACTGGACGTGCTGGACAAACAGCTGGCGCGCGGGCGCTACGTGGCAGGGGAAGAGTACACCATCGCTGATATCGCCATCTGGCCATGGTATGGCAACGTTGTGCTCGGCAACGTCTACGGCGCGGCGGAATTCCTTGATGCGGGAAGCTACAAGAACGTGCTGCGCTGGGCGCAGGATATCGCCAGCCGCCCGGGCGTGAAGCGCGGCCGTATTGTCAACCGTACCAATGGACCGTTGAATGAGCAGCTGCACGAACGTCATGCCGCCAGCGATTTTGACACCAATACGGAAGATAAGCGTCAGCAGTAATGGCTTGATTGACCGGGTGCCTGGCGCCCGGTTTTATTGCCCTTCCAGCCGGTATCCCGCCATAAAGTAGCGAACAGTCGTGCTGGAGTCATGCTCTTTAAAGAAGTCCATCACCATTTCTTTATCCAGCCCGTAGCGCCGCGTCAGAATCCCCGCTTCCCAGGCGCTGAGCTGCCGGTCGCCGGTCCTCTCAAACATTCGGTGCGAAAAGCCCAGCACAAAGCCGCGTTTATAGTCGGCGCAAAAACCAATCACCTTTTGTGCGCTATCGGCATAAGACGCCTGCAGCCCCGCCATCAGCCCTTTGCCAAAATGGTTATCCATTTGTGTCCCCTCAATCGTTATATATAAAATTATATAGCGATTATTTGAGCGCTGGCTAGCGCTATTTAAACGCGAATCCTGAAGAGGAAGCCTTCAGCCAATTCCCGGCACTGTGATCGCGCCGACGGGCATTCATACGCAAAGCAAGTATTCTGGAAACAGCGTTTCAAAAATAAGAGAAGGAGATGTTATGGCCTGGCAAGCAAACCCAGCCCGTTATGAACAGATGCAGTATCGCTACTGCGGCCGCAGCGGTTTACAGCTTCCTGCGCTGTCCCTCGGCCTATGGCACAGTTTTGGTCATATTCACGCGCTAGACGACCAGCGCGCCCTGCTGCGCAAAGCCTTTGACTGCGGCATTACCCACTTCGATCTGGCGAATAACTACGGCCCGCCGCCGGGCAGCGCCGAGGAGAACTTTGGCCGCCTGTTACGGGAAGATTTTGCCGGTTATCGCGATGAGCTCGTCATCTCAACCAAAGCGGGTTATGACATGTGGCCAGGGCCATACGGCTCCGGCGGCTCGCGTAAGTATCTGCTGGCCAGTCTCGACCAAAGCCTACAGCGTATGGGACTGGAGTACGTCGATATCTTTTATTCGCACCGCGTCGATGAACGCACTCCGATGGAAGAGACCGCCAGCGCGTTAGCTCAGGCGGTGCAAAGCGGTAAAGCGCTGTACGTTGGTATCTCGTCCTACTCTTCCGAACGCACCCAGGCGATGGTTGAGCTGCTGCGCGAGTGGAAAATTCCGCTGCTGATTCATCAGCCTTCTTATAATCTGCTCAACCGCTGGGTCGACAAGAGCGGACTGCTGGATACGCTTGAGCGCAACGGTGTGGGCTGTATTGCCTTTACCCCGCTGGCGCAAGGGCTGCTAACCGGGAAATACCTGAACGGCATTCCGGAAGGTTCGCGGATGCAGGTGGAAGGCAAAAAGGCGCGCGGTCTGACGGAAAATATGCTGAGTGAGAGCAACCTGAGCAGTCTGCGCTTACTCAACGATATGGCGCAACAGCGAGGGCAATCAATGGCGCAAATGGCCTTGAGCTGGCTGTTGAAAGACAGCCGCGTGACGTCGGTGCTGATTGGCGCCAGTCGACCAGAGCAAATTGAAGAGAACGTGAAGGCGCTGGAAAACCTGCACTTCTCCCACGAGGAGCTGACGCAAATTGATAAGCATGTGGCGGATGGTCAGCTAAATCTGTGGCAGGCGTCGTCGGATAAGTAGGACCGTACCGAAAACGTGAATGGGTAGGCCAGACCAGTGCAGCGCTCCTGGGGCTCCGGCGCATATTGCCGGATGGCGGCGCTGCCTTATCCGGCCTACATCGCTATTTTTTCGCGCGGGTCAGACTATCGAGGTAACCCATCACAAACGCTGAAAGTACAAAAGTCAGGTGAATAATCACGTACCACATCAGCTTGTTATCCGGGACGTTTTTGGCATCCATAAACACCCGTAACAGGTGAATAGACGAGATAGCCACAATCGAAGCCGCCACTTTGTTTTTCAGCGAGGTGGCGTCCATTTTGCCCAGCCAGTTCAGTTTCTCTTTGTGTTCACTGATATCGAGCTGCGAGACAAAGTTTTCATAGCCGGAGAACATCACCATCACCAGCAGGCCGCCGACCAGCGTCATATCCACCAGCGACAACAGGGTCAGGATTAAATCGGCTTCCGCCATGCTGAAGATATTCGGCAGCACGTGCAGGATCTCCTGAAAGAACTTCAGGGTTAAGGCCAGCAGCGCCAGCGAGAGGCCAAAATAAACCGGGGCGAGGATCCAGCGCGATGCGTACATCGCATTTTCCAGAAAGCGTTCCATAGTGTCCTGTTTTCGAGTCAAATTCGCCCTAGTATATCGCAATCACATAACATCATATCAACACTTCGGCTTACACATCGTGGGGACGAATAAAGGGTCGCTGGAAGTCCGGCCAAACCAACGCCACCAGTTCGGGATAAGCCTCCTGAGCAAATTCCTCGTAGCACCGCTGCAGGCTGAGCACCACCGGGTCGACGTCGGTCACCCGCTCGCCTTTCAGGCAGCGGCGTTTAATCTCATCGTAATACTCATAGACGGCGCCATTGAGATTCCGGCAACGTTCCTGCGCTTCAAACAGGCCCGCTTTTTCTTTTAGCTGCTCTGTCGACATACGCTTAATTGTCGATTGAACAAAATCGATATACTCGTGGTTAATACGCCAGTACCAGGAAGGGGTAATCCGGCTCATGAGCCCGGCAAAATGATTTTCGCCTTCGTCTTTGTTCAGCGGCGCGGGGGCCGGAGCGGGAACGGTTTCATTATTGGTATCAGACGGTGCGTTATTTTGACCATACATAAAAAATAAAATAATGACGGTAAGTAACAGCAACACCATCACAAAATAAATAATACCGCTCATGGTTTTCTCCACTTTTTTTGATTTTAAAAGTGCGTCATGTTAATGTCAACGAACCTCACTATAATAAAAAACATTCTCCAGCCATTCGACAGACGACGCCTATATGATAGCTGAAACCCTTATCCCAGCCCGTTTCTGCATCGCCGCTATAGATGCGGAAAACAAGGATACGCCGCCAGGCCAGCAGGCTGAGCAGGAGAAAGCCTCGCTCGCCACATGGCAGGACGAGATATTGATTGGCGGCGGTCAATCGCGTAACCCATTGGTTGAGGAACGCGATCGTCATATTAAAGACAGATTATATCGCATCGCTAAAATTGAAGCTTTTGCACTTATGCTAAATAACCTGGTGGTTCAGGGGGAGATCTCCGCGCTGGAGTTAAGTCAAATTATGGAGTTAAAAACTCAGGAGATAAATGAGGACGGTAATAAAATCTGGCTTAATTTAATGACCCAGGAAAGAACCGCGCCAATGTTTTATAATCTAACGGATAAGTGAGCATGAAACTTGTCGATGTTAGCGCGACTAATATAGCGTTAAGCCCACAACTCAGTGATGAGACCATTCTTCAGCGTAATTTGCAGACGCTGCGCGAGGAAAAAAACGCCGAGGGGCGTCGCATTTCCAGCCTTTCCGAACCCATTCCCGCAGCGCTGGTGAAAATGAAGTGGCAGCATCGCCGCGAAATCTATGGTTATCAAATTAAAGAAGAGATCTTCGGCGCCGCGCTATGTGAGGTGATGGCGCGTTACCCCCATCTGCGCGACAAAATCCTGGCGCATACGGAATCCTGCTATCAGCACGTCCTGAATCGGGAGGCCGCAACGCTTGAGATTAGCCGCGGCCTCGCCGATGGTCATTACCGCACGTCTAACGTCATCCTGAAAATTGAAAAGAACGACGAAAAACGCCCGGATCAGCCGATAATGTCGATGGCAAAGTGATCAAACGAGCAGCTTCCGCGCTGCGCCTGGCTTTCTAACGACACTGCTACCAGTCCCACTTTTGCCCCAACCCACTTCCCTTTGCCTGCGGCGAAAGGCTGAGTCACCCGCTGCCAGTTCACCTCACCGCTACGCCAGGCAAAGCGGCAGATGCCGCCGTGAGAGACCTCGACCTGCATTGCGCAGGTGGCGCTATCCAGCGTCGCAATGACCTCGCGGCGTTCGCGTACCACGCCCGCATCGCTCATCCAGCCGGTCAGCCACAGCAGTCGATGCTGCCCGTCACGTTTTTCCAGCAGCAGCGCGGCATAACGTTCACCGTAAATAACCAGACCACCCGCATCGCCGTTAGCTTCAGCGTTCAGCGTCAGCGTGGTTTCGGCGCTAAACTGCCAGGCCGGAAATTTCTGCAGCAGCAGGTTGGGCAGCCAATAGAAATATTGTTTCTCTTCACCGCAAGGGAGTTCGCAGCAGCGGAGATTCAACTGGCCATCGCCCGGCAGCAGCCACTGGGGATCCGGATTAGCCTGCCACTGCCACTGTAGACCCGGCACGCCTGAGGCAAAATCATCGCTGGTTTGCGGCTGTGATGGCACCGCCGGCGCTAAGCTCGCCGGACGCGGCCAGTGCATCACCGGTTGCCCGGCGCCGTCATCCCCCAGCGGCTCGCCGATACGCGGCCAACCGTCCTGCTCCCAGCGCATTGGCTGGAGGTGAACGATGCGTCCATACAGATGCGCATCCTGGAAATGGACAAACCAGCATTCACCGTCATCCAGCTCAACCCAGCCGCCCTGATGCGGACCATTAACCGGGGTATTCCCCTGAAACAGAACGTTTTTCGCCTCCCAGGGGCCGCTCATGCTGCGGGCGCGCAGCACCGTTTCCCAGCCGGTTTCGACGCTGCCCGCAGGGGCAAAAATGTAGTACCAGCCGCCGCGCTTGTAGACTTTTGGCCCTTCCAGCGTCGGCTGGTCGCAGCTGCCATCGTAAATAATCTGCCCTTCCCCGCGCAGCGAAGTGCCGTCCGGCGACATGGCGAACAGTTGAAGCTGGTGTTTAATTCCGCTACGGCTATGGGCAAAGGCGTGGACCAGCCAGGCGTCACCGTTGTCATCCCAGAACGGACAGGGGTCGATCCAGCCTTTCGCGGGCTGCACGCAGTGTGGCGTACTCCATTCGCCCCACGGATCGTCGGTCCGACACATGAAAATACCTTCATCCGGAGTGCTGAAAAAGACCCACAGGTGATTGTCGTGCCAACGAATCGACGGCGCCCATACGCCTTTTCCCGGCTGGTACTGGTCGTAACCCGCCAGGGGTAACGACTGAAAAACATGGTTGATGATCTGCCAGTTCACCAGATCGGTCGAATGCAGGATCGGCAGCGCGGGCATATGGTTGAAGCTCGACGAAACCATAAAGAAGTCGCCGCCGACGCGAACAATATCCGGATCCGAATAGTCGGCGCAGAGGATCGGGTTATGATAATCATGTGATGTCATCGTCGTTTCCTCAGGCTTTATGTAATACGCCGCTGACGGCTTGCGGCTCAGTTTGCACCGCCGCCTGTTGCCGTGCGGAAAGGTCGCGTTGAATGGTCGCCATGGCGCGGTCATCCAGCTTATAGAAGCGCGACAGCCACCATAACACCAGATACGAAAGCGATGGCCCCAGCGTCAGCAGGCCAACGATGCCCATCGTCGCCATCGGTGTTTGTTCGGTGACGCCTGCCTGATAGCCAAACAGCCCCAGCGAGAAACCGACTACCGCTCCAGCGACCGCCATCCCCATTTTCAGCGCAAACAGGTTGCCGGAGTAGGACAGGCCAGTAATACGGCGGCCAAACTTCCACTCACCATAGTCGGCGGCGTTCGCCATCATGTTCCATTTAAACGGTTGATACATCTGATGGAAGAATCCCACAAGGAAGTACAAAGGGAACACGACCGGTAGCCAGGTTGGCGGCACGAAGAACATCACCACACCTACTGCGACCAGCAGCAGGTTAATGTTTTTAAACAGCGAAACCGCACGGTAACGCTTCGCCAGCCAGCCCGCCGCGATGCTGCCGATAATGGTACCGACCACGCTAGTCGAGACAAACGCCGACTTCATCGCCGTCCCGGCCGCAGACTCAACGCCGCCCATCATCAAATAAGTGGCGTAATACAGCGTTGCCGCGCTGCGCATCACCCCAGCCATGCTGGAGAAGAAGGTAATGATCGCCACAATGCGCCACTGATCGTTTGCCAGCAGCGAGCGCAGATCTTCGCGAATGCTGCCCTGCTGCTCCACCGCGGGCGCCACGCGCTCTTTGGTGGAGAAGAAGCAGAAGGCCAACATCACAATGGCGATGGCCCCCATAATGCCCATGGTGGCCTGGAAGCCGAACTGCTTATCTTCTTTACCCAGGTAGTCGACCAGAAACAGTGTGGCGACGGAGACCATCAAACCGGCCACGGAAGAGATCGTAAAACGATAAGATTGTGCCGACAGGCGATCTTTCTCATCGCGGGTGATCACACCACCCAACGCACAGTAGGGAATATTGATAAAGGTGTAACACAACATCAGCAAGGTGTATGTCAGGTAGGCATAAACCAGCTTACCGGAAGCGCCAAAATCGGGCGTGGTGAAGGTCATCACCGCCAGCACGGCGTAGGGAATCGCAAACCAGATCAGCCATGGGCGGAAGTGGCCCCAGCGGGTTTTTACCCGGTCGGCCACGATACCGGTGAGCGGGTCGGTTATCGCATCCAGCACGCGCGTCACCAGGAACATCACCCCTACCGCCGCCGCGGAAAGACCGTAAATATCGGTGTAAAACCAAGTCAAAAACATCGTGACCGAAGAGTAGACAATACCGCAGGCGGCATCGCCCATGCCGTATCCCAGCTTTTCGGTAATAGACAACTTCGTATCGTTTGCCACACGTATATCCTCCTGAATTGAAGTGGTTTCACTGTAGGAGGATGGGGTGGGCAATTATATTGTCATTTTTCGTACCGGTATTATGTTTTCTGGCAACTGCGAAAGTTGTCACATAACTGAATTATTTGTCATACACCTTTCATTTTTTGTGACCTTACACCAACCGGAACACCGAAATAGCCGACTTCAGTTCACCGGTATGCTGCTGTTGCTGATGCGCGACCTGTATAGTTTGCGCCACGTGTTGCACGTTCTCCTGCACGCTGGCATCGATATGCGCAATACTGCCTTTCATCTGTAATACGCTGGCGCGCTGCTGGTCGCTCATCGATGACAACACATCAACACAGGCCTGTAGACTGTCGATGTTATTGATGATTGCCGCCATGGTTTTCCCCGCTCTTTCAACCTGCTCTGTACCCTGATGAGTGCTCTCGACGGAAGCGGCCACCAGCTGGCGAATGTCCCGCGCCGCACCTTCACAGCGCAGCGCCAGGGTACGGACTTCAGCTGCCACCACCGCAAACCCTTTCCCATGAGCACCGGCCCGCGCTGCTTCGACGGAAGCATTGAGCGACAGAATATTGGTCTGGAAGGCAATGCCGTCGATAAGTTCAAGGATGCCGCCGATCTTCAGCGACTCATCACGAATGTGCGACATGGACGCCATGGCTGAACGGATATTCTCCCCCCCTTCCCGCGCCACTGCGCTGGCCTGCCCGGCGAGTTCGCGCGCTTCGCTAGCCTTCTCACTGGTTAACGATGCCGCACTGGCAAGCTGCTCCATGGCGCTGGCAGTGACCGCCAACGACCGCGCCTGGCTGTCGGTGCGTTCGGAGAGCGCGGTGTTACGTTGCAGCAGCGTCTGCGAGGCATCCAGCAGTTGCGACACATTACCGCTGACCTGCTCCAGGGTATTGCGCATGGCGTCCAGCGTCAGGCTAAAGGTTTTCGCAAAGGGTGAGCGGCTGGTTTTGGTGTCACGCTCCAGCGTCAGGTAGCCCGACTCACGGTTAATGACCGCCGCCAGCTTCGCGACCTCGCTGGCCGACCGTGCGTCCTGCTCCATCCGCACCGCCAGGAAGACCAGGAATACCGTTTGCGCCACCACATACACCGCGTGCATAATCACCATGTGCAAACCAGCGTGCATAAACACGGTGATATTAAACAACCCATATTCCTGTAAATAATTAAATACCAGGTGGTGAGCGGCAATCACCCCTGCGCCCATAATCAATGGCCGCCAGTCGCGCCAGGCGAGCAGCGCTGACAGCAAAACAAATACCGAGAAATGATATTCAGTCTCGCCGCCGCCAAGCTGAATCAGCAGTGCGGAATAGGCCATTAGAATAAACGCATAAACTAAGCGTGTGATGAGTTTGCCCGCAAAAAGCAGCGTCATCAGGGTGGCAAGCCCCGCCAGAATCGTCGCCACCAGCAGCGCCAGACTGGGGTTATCATTCATCCAGCCCACGCCCAGCGAAACGGCCCACATCACCCAGGCCAGCACCAATAATAGCCGGTCAGCTCTTTGACGAATCGAGGATAACGAGATCAGGTCGCGATGCGAGCTATCAGCTTGTCGCAAAGTTATTATGCCCATGATATTTTCCGTCCGCTGTAGATATATATTATTGTTAGCGTTCAGAATTAAGCGTAGGAAGGTTATTTAAGACTAGCCACTCTGATATTTAAAATATATAGCAACACTTAAGCACTGCTAAATAT
>NZ_CBDKZX010000070.1:0-20515 GCF_965301105.1 Kluyvera sp. | reverse complement strand
ACCAATTGATTAAAAGTCAACTGCTCTACCAACTGAGCTAACGACCCACTTTTTTCGCCACTTTCAGGATGTTTGATATCCCTTGGCAACGGCGGCATATATTACTGAATTCAGAATTCTGCGCAACAAAAATTTCGACAAAGATCACTTAACTGCTTATGTTTCATGCGGCAAGACCAGAAATAACACGATTTCTGGTCTTACTTCACGCATCACAGCCCGCTAAGACGTTTTTGCGCCTGCTTCGCACCGTCGGTACCTGGGTATTTGCTGACAACCTGCTGATATACCGCTTTCGCTTTTGCGGTATCGCCTTTGTCCTGCATGATCACCCCGACCTTAAACATCGCATCCGCCGCCTTAGGCGACTTCGGGTAGTTTTTCACCACCGACGCAAAGTAGTACGCCGCATCATCTTTTTTACCCTTGTTGTAATTCAGCTGACCCAGCCAGTAGTTGGCATTGGGCTGATAGGTAGAATCAGGGTATTTTTTGATGAAATTCTGAAACGCCACAATCGCATCATCCTGGCGAGAACTGTCCTTCACCAGCGCGATCGCCGCGTTGTAATCGGTATTCGCATCGCCCGTTTGCGCCGGAACGCCAGACGAAGCGGTATTTCCGCCCGCTGGCGCTGACGTCGCCGCTGCCGCATTGCTTTGGTCACCCGAAGCTGGCTGCGCCGGTGTCGCACCGCTGCCGCCGTTCAGGCTATCAATTTGCAGCATGATCTGCTTTTGACGATCCATCACCTGATTCAGCTGGTACTGACTTTCCTGGATCTGTCCACGGAGGGCATCAATATCAGACTGGTTATCGGAGAGTTGTTGCTGGAGTTGGGTCAAAAGTTGACTGTGAGCATTGGAAATACGCTCGAGTTGAGTGACGCGGTCTTCGACCGAGCCTGAGCCGACACTACTGATTGGCGCCTGAGCAAAAGCGGCCCAGGGGGCCGCTATGCCAACCAGTAACGACAGACTCATCAGATGATGTCTGAAGTTACTGCTCATGCAATTCTCTTAGTAAACCAGTACGGCACGACGGTTTTTGGAGTAAGCCGCTTCGTCGTGACCCAGTACTGCAGGTTTTTCTTTACCGTAAGAAACGATGGAGATCTGGTCAGCAGAAACGCCTTTACCCTGCAGGTACATTTTAACAGCGTTAGCACGACGTTCACCCAGGGAGATGTTGTACTCCGGAGTACCACGTTCGTCCGCGTGACCTTCTACGGTGACTTTGTAAGACGGGTTGCTACGCAGGAAGTTAGCGTGCGCATCCAGCATTGCAGCGAAGTCAGAACGGATATCGTACTTGTCGAGATCGAAGTAAACGATGTTGTTCTGCTGCAGCTGCTGCATCTGAAGACGCGCTTGCTCTTCAGAAGACATATTGCCGCTACCGTTCGCATCCATACCAGTGCCGGCACCGTTCAGCATGCCTTCGCTGCCGTCATTGCTGGCGTTCTTGTTGGAAGAACATGCCGCGATTGCCATTACAGGCAGAGCAATCAACAGCCCTTTCAGCACTTTGTTCAGTTGCATTTCAATGATTCCTTTACTAATCAATTAATTATTATCACAGATACGGCGACCAGGCAGGGAATTTAACCTGTCCATCAGTTGCCGGAAGACGCGCTTTGAAACGCCCATCTGTAGAAACCAAATTCAGCACGGATCCCATCCCCTGAGAAGAGCTGTAGATTACCATAGTGCCGTTAGGTGCCAGACTTGGCGTTTCGTCTAAAAACGTTGATGACAGAACCTGTACACCACCCGCTTCCAGATCTTGCTTAGCAATGTGCTGCTGACCGTTGGCCGAGCTAACCATTACCATAAACTTGCCGTCGCTGCTGACGTCAGCATCCTGGTTCTGCGAACCTTCCCAGGTAATACGCTGCGGAGCACCGCCGTTAACATTCACTTTATACACCTGCGGACGACCGGCCTGGTCAGAGGTGAAGGCCAGGTTCTGACTGTCCGGGAACCAGGTTGGTTCAGTGTTGTTGCTGCGACCGTTGGTCACCTGACGAATCTGGCCGGAGCCAAGGTCCATCACGTACAGGTTCAGGCTACCGGTTTTCGACAGGGCGAACGCCAGTTTAGAACCGTCCGGCGAGAATGCCGGCGCACCGTTGTGCTGCGGGAACGACGCAATCTGACGCACCGCGCCGTTTGCCAGCGTCTGCACGACCAGCGCTGAACGACCGCTTTCGAAGGTCACATAGGCCAGTTTAGAGCCGTCCGGAGACCATGCCGGAGACATCAGCGGCTGCGGAGAACGGTGGACCACAAACTGGTTGTAGCCATCGTAGTCAGAAACGCGCAGTTCATACGGGAACTGGCCGCCGTTGGTCTGCACCACATAGGCGATACGGGTACGGAACGCGCCTTTAATGCTGGTCAGTTTCTCGAACACTTCGTCACTGGCAGTATGGCCCGCGTAACGCAGCCACTGCTTGTTCACCTTATAGGTGTTCTGTGCCAGAACGATACCTGGCGCACCGCCGGTATCGACCAGCTGATAGGAAACGTTATAGCTACCGTCGGCGTTCGGGCTAACCTGACCGACAACCACGGCATCAATACCCAGCGCAGACCACGCGGCCGGCTGAACTTCCTGCGCGCTGCCCGGCTGCTGCGGCAGACGAGAGCGGTCTAATGGGTTGAATTTCCCGCTGTTACGCAGGTCGGCGCCAACAATGCCGCCGATATCTTCAGGCGCGGCACCCGGCCCGGCCCACTGGAACGGAACGACGCCAATCGGACGCGCCGAGTCCACCCCTTGGGTGATCTCGATACGTACTTCTGCGTGCAGCACCGCTGCCCACAGCATCAGAAAACCAAATGCTACTCGTAATGCCTGCTTCATCATTTCTCCCTTATCCAGGCGGAAAGCCCACGATAATTTAGCAGAATGTTAACAAACTAAAATACACAAAACTACCAAAACCCTGCGACGATCCCGCCTTTATTTTTCGCGTACTGCGGCGAAAAATAATCTTTATGGCTTGAAGTCCAGCGGCGCATTTTTAAAGGTCTGCCAGACCGCTTGTGACGGCGGTTTCGGGAACTTGGTCATTCGGTTAGTTGCCGCCAGCATCTGCTGACAGAACGCCGCATCCCCCCCCTCCTGCTTCACGCTCAGCACCGTACCATCTTCTGCCAGGTTCACGCGCAGCGTACAGGTCTTCCCTTTATAGGTATCCCAGTCGTACAGGTGACCTTTAATCGCCGCCTGAACCTGCGCAATATAGGACGCAATTTCAGCCTGCGATGCCCCACCCTGCCCAGCTTTGTTACCTTTAGCAGGAGAAGAGCCACCGGCGCTACCGCTGGTGCTGCCTTTCGGCGCATTCTTACCGGAGCTTAAGTCGCCTAACAGATCGTCAACGCCAGAAGCGGCGGCTGCTTTTTCCGCGGCGGCCTTTTTGGCAGCGGCGGCTTTTTCCGCAGCAGCTTTCTTGTCTGCTGCCGCTTTAGCCGCTGCTGCTGCCTTATCGGCAGCCGCTTTTTCCGCAGCGGCGGCAGCTTTCTCTGCGGCTGCTTTTTCAGCAGCAGCGGCCTTCTCGGCGGCGGCTTTTTCTGCGGCAGCCTTTTTCGCGGCTTCCGCAGCGGCTTTCTTCTCCGCATCGGCAGCAGCTTTCGCAGCGGCCGCTTCAGCAACTTTCTTCGCATCAGCTGCGGCTTTAGCAGCCTCGGCTTCCGCTTTCTTCTGCGCGTCAGCGGCGGCTTTCTTCGCCGCTTCCGCAGCCGCTTTCGCCTGCGCATCGGCTTTTGCTTTCGCATCCGCAGCGGCTTTCACTGCCGCTTCCGCGGCCGCTTTCGCCTGCGCGTCGGCTTTCGCTTTGGCATCAGCGGCGGCTTTGGCTGCCGCTTCTTCCGCCTGTTTTTGCTGTTCCTGGGCTTGCTTCGCCGCTTCCTGGGCCTGTAAACGCTCTTTTTCCAGCGCTTTTAAACGTTCCTGTTCGGCTGCCTGTTTCTCTCGCAGCTCTTCAGCCTGTTGCTGGGCCTGTTTCTCACGCTGCTCTTGCGCGCGTTTCGAACTGGCCTGCTGCTGCTGTTGACGATTATAGTTGTCGACGACCGCCCCCGGATCGACCATGACTGCGTCGATGGACGAACCGCCGCCACCGCCAGCCGCAGCGTCTAAATGCTCATCGAACGAACTCCAGATCAGCGCTGCAAACAAAATCACGTGCAGCACTGCTGAAATAATTATCGCTCGTTTAAGCTTGTCGTTTTGTTCGGTTGCCTTTGACACTCTCGGTTCCCAAAAACTGTTCCCCCGTTACTCTACAACACACGATGTGGGTCATTGCCGACCCACACCCTGCGCTGGTGCGGCATGTCGGCGGTTAAATGGGTTGAGTCATCAACCCGACCGATTTCACCCCGGCGCTGTGTAACAGGTTAAGCGCTTTAATTATTTCATCGTAAGGCACGTCTTTCGCGCCCCCAATTAAGAAGACCGTCTTCGGATTCGCCTGCAAACGACGCTGCGCTTCCGCGACCACCTGTTCAGGCGGCAGCTGCGGCATCTTCTCCGGGCCAACGTTCACGCTGTATTGCCCCACGCCGGACACTTCAACAATGACCGGGGGTTCATCATTACTGCTGACAGCCTGTGATTCGGTGGCATCAGGAAGATCCACTTCCACGCTCTGCGTAATGATCGGCGCTGTCGCCATAAAGATAAGCAGCAGCACCAACAACACATCCAGCAGCGGAACGATGTTAATTTCGGACTTCAGTTCGCGACGCCCGCGTCCACGTGCTCTGGCCATGGCTTACCCCTTGTTGCTCTCGCTGGCGGTACTGGCGGTAAAAGCCTGACGGTGCAGAATCGCGGTGAACTCTTCCATAAAGTTGTCGTAGTTCAGTTCCAGTTTGTTCACGCGCTGGTTCAGGCGGTTGTACGCCATAACGGCCGGAATAGCGGCGAACAGACCGATCGCGGTGGCGATCAACGCTTCGGCGATGCCTGGAGCAACCATCTGCAGCGTGGCCTGTTTTACCGCGCCCAGCGCGATAAAGGCGTGCATGATCCCCCAAACGGTACCGAACAGACCGATATACGGGCTGATGGAGCCGACGGTGCCAAGGAACGGAATGTGCGTTTCCAGCGTTTCCAGCTCGCGGTTCATGGAAATACGCATCGCACGCGATGCCCCCTCCACAATCGCTTCCGGCGCATGACTGTTCGCGCGATGCAAGCGGGCAAACTCTTTAAAACCGCTGTAGAAGATCTGCTCGGATCCCGCCAGATTTTCACGACGCCCCTGGCTCTCCTGATAGAGGCGAGACAGCTCGATGCCGGACCAGAACTTATCTTCAAACGCTTCTGCCTCGCGGCTTGCCGCGTTAAGGATGCGCGTTCTCTGGATAATGATGGCCCAGGAGGCGATTGAAAAACCAATCAAAATCAACATGATAAGTTTAACCAGAAGGCTAGCCTTCAGGAACAAATCAAGGATATTCATGTCAGTCACTGCTTAAACTCCGCGACAATAGACTTGGGAAGCGCACGAGGCTTCATGATGAGTGGATCAACACAGACAATCAGGACTTCTGCTTCGTTCAGAACCTTATTCTCAGCGTTGACTATTCGCTGCGTAAACACCATTGAGGTACCACGCATTGATGTAATTTCTGTCTGGACTTCGAGCATATCGTCGAGTCGGGCAGCCGCAAAATACTCCAGCGTCATTTTACGCACGACAAAGGCCACGCGTTCAGCCAACAGCACCTGCTGGCTGAAGTGATGGTGACGCAGCATCTCAGTGCGTGCTCTTTCATAGAAAGCGACATAGCTGGCGTGATAAACCACACCACCGGCGTCGGTATCTTCATAGTAGACACGAACCGGCCATCGAAACAGCGTTGTATTCACTTTACGTCCCAGTAATGCAAAAAATTTTTTGGGTTTTTGAACTTCGCTACTATACGCGCGGGAATGATGGTTTGGAATGGGGAGAAGTAAACGGAGAGTAAATTTTTATGGGCTCGTGCAAGCCCATTGTCTTCGGATGAAAATTTTCAGCGGTAAAAGAAGAAAATCAGCCCCGCAAATAACACCAGATCGGCGATAAGCGGACAAAAAATCCCCTGCCAGTGAATCGACCGCAGGCGGAAGCCCACCCCGTGAATCACGCCCGCGCACACGGACCACATCAGCAGAAACCCATGCCAGATTTCCAGCTCGCTGGTCTTCGCCGCAAAACGCGACGGATCCCAGAAAATGCAGCCTGCCAGCAGCAGGGCCATAACAAGGGAAAGCGCCCGCAGGGGGCGCTTGTCCATTATCGCGTACAACATTGCGATAACATTTTTCATCAGTGCTTTTCTTCACCCGCGTTGGTCGCTTCGACGTGCTCTAACGCCAGCGCGGTGATCACGCCGAATGCACAGGCAAGAAGCGTTCCCAAAATCCATGCGAAATACCACATATTCAGCTCCTTACTTAGTACAGAGAGTGGGTGTTACGTTCGATGTCTTCTTTGGTAATGCGACCGAACATTTTCCAGTAACACCAGGTGGTGTAGGCCAGAATAATCGGTACGAAGACAATCGCAACATAGGTCATCAGGTTCAGCGTCAACTGGCTGGAGGTCGCATCCCACATGGTCAGGCTCGCGTTCATCATTGTGCTGGAAGGCATAATGAACGGGAACATAGCAATACCCGCGGTCAGGATGATGCAAGCCAGCGTCAGTGAGGAGAACAGGAACGCCCATGCCCCTTTGTCCGCCTTGGTGCTAACAATCGTCAGCAGCGGCAGCACTACGCCCAGAGCAGGAATGGCCCACAGCGCCGGCATGTTGTTGAAGTTCACCATCCATGCACCCGCTTCACGCGCCACTTCTTTGGTCAGCGGGTTAGACGGGCCGGTATGATCCAGCACCGATTTCACCACATAACCATCAATGCCGTAGTAAACCCACACGCCTGCCAGTGCAAAACAGACCAACGTGACCAGCGCTGCCACCATTGAGACGGAGCGGGTACGCAGGTGCAGTTCGCCCACGGTACGCATTTGCAGATAGGTTGCACCTTGCGTCAGGATCATCCCCACGCTGACGATACCTGCCAGCAGACCAAACGGGTTCAGCAGCTGGAAGAAGTTGCCGGTGTAGTACAGACGCAGGTACTCATCAATGTGGAACGGTACGCCCTGCAGCAGGTTACCAAACGCCACGCCAATCACCAGCGGCGGCACGAAGCTGCCGACAAAGATGCCCCAGTCCCACATGTTGCGCCAGCGGGTATCTTCAATCTTCGAACGGTAGTCAAAGCCAACCGGACGGAAGAACAAAGAGGCCAACACCAGAATCATCGCAACGTAGAAACCGGAGAACGCAGCCGCATACACCATCGGCCAGGCGGCGAACAGCGCGCCACCCGCGGTGATGAGCCACACCTGGTTTCCGTCCCAGTGCGGGGCAATGGCGTTAATCATGATTCGACGCTCGGTGTCGTTACGACCGAGGAAGCGGGTGAGCATGCCCACCCCCATATCGAAACCATCGGCGACGGCAAAACCAATCAGCAGAATGCCAATCAGTAGCCACCAGATAAAACGCAATACTTCATAATCGATCATTTGACGACTCCTGTCTTAGCGTGCCGACTGAATAGCCGCAGAGGACTGTTCAAAGTGATAGCGACCGGTTTTCAGGCTGCTTGGTCCTTTACGGGCAAATTTGAACATCAGGAACAGTTCAGCCACCAGGAACAGCGTATACAAACCACAGATCAGCACCATCGAGAAGATCAGGTCGCCAGCAGTCAGCGACGAGTTGGCAACCGCCGTTGGCAATACTTCACCGATTGCCCACGGCTGACGGCCATATTCGGCAACAAACCAGCCCGCTTCAACGGCAATCCATGGCAGAGGCAAGCCGTAGAACGCCGCGCGCAGCAGCCATTTTTTCTCGCCGATACGGTTACGAATCACCGTCCAGAAGGAAGCGCCGATAATCAACAGCATCAGCACACCGCACGCCACCATGATACGGAAAGCGAAGTACAGCGGCGCAACGCGTGGAATAGAGTCTTTAGTCGCTTTCTGAATCTGCTCTTCCGTCGCATCAGCCACGTTCGGCGTATAGCGTTTCAGCAGCAGGCCATAACCCAGATCTTTTTTCACGTCGTTGAATTGCGCGCGTACCGCCGGATCGGTTGCGCCAGAGCGCAGCTGTTCAAGCAGGGAGTACGCATTCATCCCGTTACGGATACGCTCTTCGTGCTGCACCAGCAGATCTTTCAGGCCGGTAACCTGCTTGTCGACGGAACGTGTCGCGATGATGCCCAGCGCATAAGGAATTTGAATGGAGAAATGGTTCTCCTGCGCATCCTGGTCTGGAATACCAAACAGCGTAAAGGCAGCAGGTGCCGGCTGGGTTTCCCACTCGGCTTCAATCGCGGCGAGTTTGGTTTTCTGTACGTCGCCCATTTCGTAGCCGGATTCATCACCCAGTACGATAACGGAGAGGATGGCGGCCATACCAAAGCTGGCGGCAATCGCAAAGGAGCGTTTTGCAAAGGCGAAGTCACGGCCTTTGAGCATGTACCAGGAGCTGATGGCAAGGATAAACATCGCGCCGGTGACGTAGCCAGACGCCACGGTGTGAACGAATTTCACCTGTGCGACCGGGTTCAGGACCAGCTCGGAGAAGCTGACCATTTCCATGCGCATGGTTTCGAAATTGAAGTCCGAAGCAATCGGGTTCTGCATCCAGCCGTTGGCGACCAGAATCCACAGCGCGGAGAGGTTGGAGCCAAGCGCCACCAGCCAGGTGACGGCCATGTGCTGAACTTTACCCAGACGATCCCAACCGAAGAAGAACAGACCTACAAAGGTAGATTCGAGGAAGAAGGCCATCAGACCTTCGATGGCCAGCGGCGCACCGAAGATATCGCCCACGTAGTGGGAGTAATAAGACCAGTTGGTCCCGAACTGGAACTCCATGGTCAGACCGGTAGCCACACCCAGCGCAAAGTTGATACCAAACAACTTGCCCCAGAACTTGGTCATATCTTTATAAATCTGTTTGCCGGAAAGGACGTAGACCGTTTCCATGATGGCCAGCAGGAACGCCATACCGAGCGTCAGTGGCACAAACAGGAAGTGGTACATCGCGGTCAAGGCAAACTGTAAGCGCGACAGTTCGACTATATCTAACATCATGACTCCTTGCTCATCGCATGAAGACTCCGAGAATGAACCCGTTACCCGGGATTCAAACACATGCCCCAATACAAATTTATTTGTTACCCGCCAGGTTGCGATTTCATCCTGAGAGGAAATCATCATCAGCAAAGGTTACAAATACGTTAATAAAAAACCCAAATTGATCCCTCGAATATATTACGCCGTAATAACCCTACAATAAACAGGTTTTTGCTGAACTGTCTTTACGTTTTACGGCGTTGATCAATATATAGCGGAAGGGGTACTTTTCATCCAGTTTGATGCCGAGCAATTAAACGCTTTTTTGCCAATATTTCCAAGCTCCGAGCATTGATATAAATCAATATTTACGCTCAATGTTGAATATATGTTTCCACGATTAAACCATGTAGATTGAATGTTAAATTAATGTTTTATTAATGAGCTCTGCGGTTAGCCAAAAGATTTATATGAGAATTATAGGTAATAATATTTAACTTCATCGGCCTCGATAAAAAAATGCTGCCAAACCATGATAATGTTAGTCGGTTCACAGTAATTTTTCGCTAGCACATATTTCGGTATTTCCTGGCGAATGCGTTCTTTTTTCCCCTTCCCGCTTACCCGATCGCCCATCAATCCAATCTATTAATTCAGATATGCTTCAAATGATTGTTAAAAATAATTGAGTTAAAAATAATAACCCACAAAAACTATTTCAGGCAGGCCACAGTTTTCCTCACAGACGATGTCAGAATAGATGCCAACTTACTGATACTCCACTTACTTTTGCCAAGGAACGCTCATGCCGTCTCGACTGACTACCGCCCTACTCGCCTGCTTTGCGATCTTGCCCGTTACCCTGCACGCCTATGCCGAAGATGCTGTCGATAAAGCCAATAACCCCCTGCACCTTGCCAGCTCTTTCGCGGTGCAGGATTACTACACGCCTGAAATCGATGGCACCAACCAGCACACCAACGATGTGCTGTTCCGCGCGACTATCCCCATCGACAGTAACGACCTTATTGCGGTACCGCAAATTATGCGCGTAACGGTGCCGATGGCGACTCGCCCGCAAAGCAGCGGCGGCTACGACAGCGGCATTGGCGATATCAATCTGTTCGATATTTTTTTGCTCAAGCAGGATGGCGTCAAGCTGGGCGTTGGGCCGCTGCTAACGGCCAACAGCGCGGCAAAGGAGGAATTGGGTACCGGGCAATGGCAGGCCGGGCTGTCGGCGGTGGCGGTCAATACCTCGCCGCGCTGGCTGACCGGCGCGCTGGTACAGTGGCAAAAAAGTTTTACCGGCGATAGCGATCGCGCCCATGTTGAGACGGCGACGCTGCAACCGTTCCTTATCTACAAAATGTCCCGCGGCTGGTTTTTACGCTCCACCGCGATCTGGAGCTACAACGTCAAAAATGATGACTATGTGATCCCACTTGGGCTAGGCGGCGGGCGGGCGATACTGGTCGGAGACTATATTGTTAACAGTTTTATCGAGCCGCAGTGGACGGTAGCGCACAGAGGGGACTATCAGCCGGAGTTCACGCTGTATGCGGGGTTCAGCATCATGCTGAAATAGGCCCGCAATAAGCGCCGGAAGGCGCTTATTGCGTAGTATCAAGCTAGCTTAAGGCTGAAGGTGCGGGACTGGCGCGGCCGGAAAACGGTGGTGCTGTCCGGGGCCGCCTCCTGCTCGCCGTACGGTTTTTCATCCATTCCGGTTTCATGACACTGGATAACGCGGCGGCTATACGAAACCGCCGCCTCGCAGGATACGCTATCGGAAGGGTTGAACAGCCGCAAAATAAGCTCATCGCGATCTTCCGCTTTTTTCAATGCGCTAAGCTGGCAGCCAACCGGTGACATGCTTAACAGGCTATAGCTATCGGGTACGGTGAAATCGGCTTTGTTCAGCTTCATCGCATCCCATGGAATTTTGTTATAGCACTGAATAGGGGTAAGCCAGGCCCGCGCCTGCTGTGCCACCCCCGCGTTAAGTGGGGTCCCGCTGTAGCTGAACAGGCTGAAGCGACAATGTAACGCGCCGTGCATCTGGGAATCAGGGACCGGTAGTTTGATCCCTGAAGGGCGGCCAGGGCGCAGTAATAAATCCTCTTTGCCCAGTAAACCCACGCCGCGCATCAGCGTTAAAGCGAAGGTTTTTTTCTCCTCGCCAATCACTTCAAATTCCCGTAGCCCTTCGCTAAACAGTGCAAGACCGTTACGTCCTTCCTGCAAGGCCGCGTAATTCAGCAGGTTCCAGACCGGCACAGGCGCTTCCTTCCAGCCCTCCGCCTGCCAGTTCGCCATCGCGTCATCGCGTACCGGACGCACGACGGTGCCAAACTGGGTGTCGGCCAGCACCTCCTCGGTACGGAACGGCGTTGGGATCAGCACACGCACGCGGTGGTCGTCGGCCTGATTATCGAGGCGGACTTCCACGTCAATACGACGGGTGTTATGGCTGAGCGTGACCGTTATTTCTACCCCCAGCTCACCATTGCGCTGACGCGCCGTGCGTTCGCTCAGGTTAGCGGGGACCGACATACGATAACGAATCACGGCGCGGCTTTGCCAGGCGTCGTGAATGACCTCATGTTCAAACGCTGTCCCGGCCGAAGTAAGCAGCCACTCTTCCCGTGAGGGCGAGTAATCATACTCATCGCCGTCATCAGCGCCCTCTTCTATCTCCAGCACGCGTTGATAAACAATGCCCGAGTCTTTATCGCGTAGCTGCAAGGTCCCGTCATCGTTGAGGTCAATCTGCCAGAAGGCATTTTCCAGCAGCGCCTCGGTTGGGGCGGCGGCCGGCACCTGGTTACCCGCCGCATGCGGCTCGATATACAACGTGCAATAGCCCATCGATGGCAGAATCTGTTTAAGCTGGATGTCGTACTCCATAAACGGCTCATAGTTACCGTAATGGACAATCTGGCGATCAATCAGCCCTGGGTCGAGTTCCCGCGCCGCGCAAATAAAGTAGGGGATCTCATGCCCTTTATTGTCCAGCAGCCGGAACTGGCTCGCACGCAGGCGAATCGTGGTGTTGATCACCTCTTCGCGCGGCCACGGCATCAGGTTAAACATCACCAATTTGTCCGCGTCGCTGTGGGCCATGTTGTCGGTGATTTTGCGCAGGTAGAAACGAATCAGGTTATCGGCCATGTCTTCAGCGAGGATAAAGCGCGAGACAATTTCACGATGAACCTTGTCGCTACAGCAGCAGCCAATACTGTCGTGAGCGTGGTTTTTTAAGATCTCTTTCCACATTTTCTCCAGCAGGCCATGGTGATATTCAAAGCCCATGCTCCAGGCAAGCGTCGCCAGCGGCTCCAGCAGGTTGATGATTTTATTCTCAATGCGCGCATGGGCGATTTTGATATCCATACGCGTGGAACCGATAGTGCGGTGTACGCGCATGTATTTGCCGTCGATGAATTCGCCATGGAGCGTCGCCAGCTCATCACGATGAGCCTCAATTTGCTCAAACACCTCTTCGAAGCGGCTCATCACAAACTGTCGCTGCGGGTAGATCTCCCGCAGTTTATCCATCACCGCAAAGATGTTTTGCTGTAACGGCATCTGGTCATGGCCGTTCGGGAGCAAAATCTCTTTGGTCACCGAGGCTTTTTCCAGCACCTCAAAGTAGTTGTCGAGGCGTTTACGCAGCCCGGCTTCATCCTCCGGTAAGTACTTACCAATCGCGTAGCCCAACGGCAGCACCTGAGTGGCAACTTCACTGCCGTCCTGGCTTTGCCATAAAAACTCGGTCTTATCGGTACCGTGGCGCTCTGAACATCCACGCCAGAACATCGCGCGGGTGATGCCAAAGCCGTTATAAATGTGCGGTAGCTGCCCGGACATACCAAACGAGTCGGGAAGGTAACCAATCTTCATCGGTTCGCCAAATGCCATACAGTCGCGGATGCCGTACATCAGATTACGGACAATGGATTCACCCGAAACGATAGTGGTATCCGTTTGCGTATACCATGGCCCAATAATCAGTTTTCCGGCCTGGACAAGCGACTTAACGCGCTGCCGATTTTCCGGTTTAACGGCAAAATAGTCCTCCAGTACCGCCGTTTGCCCATCCAGGACGTAGTATTTATAGTCGGCATCCTGCTCAAGACGCGTGAGGATCTCTTCCATATTGTTGACCAGTAAAATACGCGACTCTTCCGTCGTGAAATACCACTCTCGATCCCAGTGCATATGCGGCGTTATGTGAACGCGAGATACTGCTTTCATCTTCGTTTCCTGTTTAATCAGTGCTTACGGCATCACGCTGTCGGTGACGTATTTCCCTTTTCTGACCGCCTGACGTCGCCAGAGCAGCAGCACCACGGTGGAAATCAATGTCCCAACCAGCGCAGCACCAAACCAACCTGCCGCGGCGACATAAGCGCTTAGTCCGCCATGCTGCAGTAAAAATAAGGAGAAAATCCCGGCGCCAGGCGTTGAGAGGCCAATCCCCATGGCGCCGACAATGGCTCCGGTCGCCATCGATCCCAGGACAAAAGAGCCAATCACGCGGACCGGATCTTCAATCGCCATCGGAATCGCCCCTTCGGTGATCCCCGCCAGCCCCAGCAGCCAGGTGGATTTTCCGGTCTCAATTTCAAACTGTTTAAACAGATTCGGCGCCAGCATGGTGGACGCGGTGACGGTAAAGGCAGATACCATTTTCACCGACGCGAAGATGGCATAAGGGCCATACACGCCGTTGGCCATCGCCCCCAGGCAAAACGCATAGGCCGCTTTGTTCACCGGGCCGCCGAGGTCGAACGAACACATAAAGCCGAGAATCACGCCCAGCAATAGCGCATTCGCCCCCGAGAGTCCGTTAAGCCAGGCGGTAAGCGAGTTGTTGACCCAGGCGACGGGTTCGCCAATGACAAACAGCATCAGGCTGCCTGCGGCCAACGTCCCGATGACCGGGTAGAGGTAGAAGGTCATGAAACCGTTAAAGCGGTTGCTAAGGCGAATATGCTGTTTCACCCAACGCATGAGGTAACCCGCGATTAAGCCGCCGGCCACCGCGCCTAAAAATCCCGCGCCGATCATATTGGCGGCGAGACCCGCGGCAAAACCCGGCGCCAGCGCGGGTTTATCCGCCAGTGAATAGGCGGTATAAGCAGCCAGAACGGGGACCATCAACGTGCCAAGCATGCCGCCGCCCAGCTTGCGGTACATCCACAGCCAGGAGTTTTCAAGGTCAAAGAGATGCTGCAGGCCAAAGATTTGCGCCAGCAGTACCGCCACCGCCAGCACCGTCCCGCCGGCGACGATCAGCGGCACCGCAAATGAAATCCCGCTAAGCAGCGCTTGCTTCAGTTCGGCTTTTACGCTTTTTTTCACCGCCTCTTGCGGCTTAGCGATTCTATTGCCTTGCGTCGGTTTCAACGCCAGCGCGCGTTCAATCAGCGCCTCGGCATGGCGCAGCGGTTCGGCGACCGGGACTGAAATAGCCGGAATGCCGTTAAAACGCTCGCTCTCTTTAATCGCCACTTCCGCCGCAAAAATACAGGCTCGCGCAGCATTCAGCTGTTGCGCGGTAAGGCGGCCTTCAATGCCGTTGGCCCCCTGCTTTTCCACCACCACGTTAACGCCCATCCGGCGTCCGGCTTTTTCCAGATACTCCGCCGCCATATAGGTGTGGGCGATACCCGCCGGGCAAGCGGTGACACAAACAATTGTCGGTGCGTCATCGCTGAGCGCTGCGACGCTTTTTTCTGGCTCAGCATCCAGCGCCGCCAGCAGTGCCTCGGGGCTGTCGGCAGCCATCACCCGCTGTCGTACCTCATCATCGGCCAGACGGGTAGTCAGATCGGTCAGAATCTGGATATGCGTCGATCCCGCTTCTGCCGGCGGGATGGCCAGCAAAAAAATCAACTCGACCGGTTCAGGGCCATCGACCCCTTCCCAGGCCAGCGGTTCACGTAGCGTCGCCACCGCAAACGCCGCTTCTTTCACCGCCGCGGTTTTACCATGTGGTACCGCCAGTCCTTCACCAAGGGCTGTGGGCCCCAGGGATTCCCGCTCGAATACTTCCGCAAGATAAGCGTCCGCATCAGTAATTTTTCCCAGTTCAACCAGCCGCTGCGCAAGCTGGCGAATCGCGTCGTCGCGATCGGTAAAGCGGGCGTTTAGGCAAACCGCACGAGGGTGGGACAGGGTCGTCAGGTTCATCATGATCCTCACTGAATTGTCGTTATAGTGTGCAGCGATTGTGTCAGACAACATAATACATTTTAGTGATCAATTTCACTAACTGGCAATAATTTGTATTTAATTTGTATTATTTACTATTGCGGAGATGTCGGCATAATTTGCCTGAAAGGTATTAACCACTTCATAGCTAAGCGAAAACTGATGAGTAAAAAACCGATGTATCGCCAGATAGCCGATGAACTGCGGGCGCAAATCACACGCGGCGAGCTAAAGCCGGGTGATGCCCTGCCAACCGAGTCTGCGCTACAGGCGGCCTTTCAGGTCAGCCGCGTCACCGTCAGGCAGGCGCTAAAGCTGCTCACCGATCAGGAGATTATTGAGAGCATCCAGGGCAGCGGATCCTATGTCAAAGAAGAGCGCGTCAATTACGACATTTATCAGCTCACCAGCTTTTATGAAAAGCTGGCCGATCGTCAGGTTGAGACACATAGCGAAGTGAAAGTGTTTGAAGTTATTCCGGCAGGAGAGACGCTGGCGGAACACCTCCAGCTCGCCGCCACGGATAAGGTCTGGCACGTCAAGCGGGTGCGATTTATCAAGCAAAAAGCGGTCACCCTAGAAGAGACGTGGATGCCCCTCGCCCTGTTTGCCGATCTCACCTGGGAGGTCATGGAAAACTCAAAATATCACTATATTGAAACGATCAAAAAGATGGTTATCGATCGCAGCGAGCAGGAGCTTATCCCGGTGATCCCAAACGAGGAGACGGTCGCAATGCTGGGGATTGCGCCGGGGAAACCGGTGCTGGAGAAAATTTCTCGCGGATTCCTGCAGGATGGGCGGGTGTTTGAATATAGCCGCAATACCTTCAAAAGCGACGACTATAAATTTACGCTGGTGGCCAAACGACGCCATTAAAAAAGGCCGCCCAGGGGCGGCCAACCATGTCGAAACAAGACATATAAGGCTCCCTCTTTCCCTGTATGCAGCGGGAATTCGGTGAGGGAGCAGAGAGGATTACTTAATGATGGACTTCAGCGCTTCGCCAATGTCAGCCAGGCTGCGAACCGTCTTCACGCCAGCAGCTTCCAGAGCAGCGAATTTCTCATCAGCGGTACCTTTACCACCGGCAATGATGGCGCCAGCGTGGCCCATACGTTTGCCTTTCGGCGCGGTAACGCCCGCGATATAGCCAACAACCGGCTTGGTCACGTGTTCTTTAATATAAGCAGCCGCTTCTTCTTCTGCGCTACCGCCGATCTCGCCGATCATCACGATCGCTTCAGTCTGCGGATCTTCCTGGAACAGCTTCAGGATGTCGATGAAGTTAGAGCCCGGGATCGGGTCGCCGCCGATGCCCACACAGGTAGACTGGCCGAAACCGTAGTCGGTGGTCTGCTTAACCGCTTCATAGGTCAGGGTACCGGAACGGGAAACGATGCCCACTTTACCCGGCTTGTGAATGTGACCCGGCATGATGCCGATTTTGCATTCGCCCGGGGTGATAACGCCTGGGCAGTTCGGGCCGATCATGCGCACGCCGGCTTCGTCGAGCTTCACCTTCACGGTCAGCATATCCAGCGTCGGGATACCTTCGGTGATGGTGATAATCAGTTTGATGCCTGCATCAATCGCTTCCAGGATGGAGTCTTTGCAGAACGGCGCCGGAACGTAGATAACGGTGGCGGTAGCGCCGGTCGCTTCTACGGCTTCACGAACGGTGTTGAACACCGGCAGACCCAGGTGAGTAGTGCCGCCTTTACCTGGCGTTACGCCGCCAACCATCTGCGTACCGTAAGCAATCGCCTGCTCGGAGTGGAAAGTCCCCTGGCTACCGGTGAAGCCCTGGCAGATAACCTTGGTATCTTTATTAATTAAAACTGACATTATTTCCCCTCCACTGCGGCAACAACCTGCTGAGCTGCATCCGTCAGACTTTTCGCTGCAATAATATTCAGGCCGCTATCAGCCAGTTTTTTCGCGCCGAGCTCGGCGTTGTTGCCTTCCAGACGTACGACAACCGGGACGTTAACGCCCACTTCGGCTACCGCGCCGATGATACCGTCAGCGATCAGGTCGCAACGTACGATACCGCCGAAGATGTTAACCAGAACGGCTTTGACATTGTCGTCAGAGAGGATGATTTTGAACGCTTCGGTTACGCGCTCTTTGGTTGCGCCGCCGCCAACGTCAAGGAAGTTAGCCGGTTCGCCACCGTGCAGCTTAACGATGTCCATGGTGCCCATGGCCAGGCCCGCGCCGTTAACCATACAACCGATGTTACCGTCCAGCGCAACGTAGTTCAGTTCCCACTGTGCCGCCTGCGCTTCACGCGGATCTTCCTGAGACTGGTCGCGCATTTCGCGCAGGTCAGCCTGGCGGAACAGCGCGTTGCCGTCAGCGCCCAGTTTGCCGTCGAGGCAGATCAGGTCGCCCTGCTTGGTCACCACCAGCGGGTTGATTTCGATCAGCGCCAGGTCGCGCTCCAGGAAGATAGTCGCCAGACCCATGAAGATCTTGGTGAACTGCTGAACCTGTTTACCTTCCAGACCCAGTTTGAACGCCAGCTCACGGCCCTGGTAAGGCATCGGGCCTGCCAGCGGATCCAGCGCCACTTTGTGGATCAGGTGCGGAGTTTCTTCCGCCACTTTTTCAATTTCTACGCCGCCTTCAGTCGAGGCCATAAAGACCACGCGACGAGAGCTACGGTCAACTACCGCGCCCAGGTACAGCTCTTTACCGATGTCGGTAGCAGCTTCAACCAGAATCTGGTTAACCGGCTGACCGTGTGCGTCCGTTTGGTAAGTGACCAGACGTTTGCCCAGCCAATGTTCAGCGAAAGCGCGAATGTCTTCTTTGGAGTTAACGACCTTCACACCGCCCGCTTTACCGCGGCCACCAGCGTGAACCTGACATTTCACTACCCACGGGCCAGCGCCGATTTTTGAAGCGGCTTCTTCTGCTTCGCGCGGAGTAGTACAGGCATAACCCACCGGAGCCGGTAAGCCATAGCGGGCAAAGAGTTGTTTTGCCTGATATTCATGTAAGTTCATGTGTTCTATCCATCCTATAAAATGTTGTTGAGTTGTGGTCTGGATCTTTTAGTTCTGCATAGCACAGAGTGGGCCTCCTCCCCGCACGGGGAGAGAGGCCGCTAACATCACTACACGTCCAGCAGCAGACGGGTTGGATCTTCCAGCAACTCTTTAATTGCCACCAGGAAGCCTACAGACTCGCGCCCATCGATCAGACGGTGGTCATAGGACAGTGCCAGGTACATCATCGGCAGAATTTCTACTTTGCCATCCACCGCCATCGGGCGGTCTTTAATCGCATGCATACCCAGAATCGCGCTCTGAGGCGGGTTGATAATCGGGGTAGACATCAGGGAACCAAAGACGCCGCCGTTGGTAATGGTGAAGTTACCGCCGGTCAGATCTTCTACGGTCAGCTTACCGTCACGGCCTTTAACAGCCAGCTCTTTGATGTTCTTCTCGATGTCAGCCATGCCCAGAGCATCCACATCACGCAGGACCGGCGTCACCAGGCCGCGTGGCGTCGAAACGGCCATGCTCACATCGAAGTAGTTGTGGTAAACCACATCATCGCCATCAATAGAAGCGTTCACTTCCGGATAGCGTTTCAGCGCTTCAACCACCGCCTTCACGTAGAAGGACATGAAGCCCAGACGAATACCGTGGCGTTTTTCAAACGCGTCACCGTACTGCTTACGCAGGTCCATGATCGGTTTCATGTTCACTTCGTTGAAGGTGGTCAGCATCGCGGTGGAGTTTTTCGCTTCCAGCAGACGCTCGGCCACGCGCTTACGCAGACGGGTCATCGGAACGCGTTTTTCGGAGCGGCCTGCCAGCGGCGCAACCGGTGCAGCGGCCGGAGCCGGTGCAGCAGCGGCTTTCGCCGGTGCTTTTGCCAGGTGCTTCTCAACGTCTTCACGGGTCAGACGGCCACCGACACCAGTGCCTTTAATGGCGTTGGCATCGAGGTTATGCTCAGCCAGCAGGCGACGGATCGCCGGGCTGAGCGCTTCGTTATTTTGCTCTTCCAGCGACGCCTGCTGGCGCTGAGCCGGGGTAGACTCTTTGCTGTCAGCCTTGACGCTGGTTTCTTTACCGGCGCTGTTGCCTTCACGCAGGCGACCGAGGATCTGACGGGAAGTGACGGTGGTGCCTTCATCTTCCAGAACGGCATCAAGGATACCATCTGCCGACGCCGGTACTTCCAGTACCACTTTGTCAGTTTCGATTTCTACCAGCACTTCATCACGCACTACCGCATCGCCCGGTTTTTTATGCCAGGTGGCCACGGTCGCATCTGCTACGGATTCAGGCAGGTCAGGGACCAGAATATCTACGCTACTCATTATGTATCCTTAATTAATCGACGTTCAGCGCGTCATTGACCAGATCTTGTTGCTGCTTCTGGTGAACGGACATATACCCTACCGCCGGTGAGGCGGAGGCCGGGCGACCTGCGTAACGCAGAGCGGCCCCAAATGGAACTACTTCACGGAAATGATGCTGGCTGCAGTACCAGGCGCCCTGGTTCAGCGGCTCTTCCTGGCACCAAACAAAATCATGCACGTGAGCAAATGGTTTCAGTGCTTCCTGTACCGCCTGGTGCGGGAACGGATACAGCTGTTCGATACGCACAATAGCGACATCTTTCTGGTCGTTTTTGCGACGCTGTTCCAGCAGGTCGTAGTACACCTTACCAGAGCACAGCACCACGCGTTTCACCGCTTTCGGATCCAGTTCGTCAATCTCGCCGATGGCCGGCATAAAGGTGCCATTCGCCAGTTCGTCGAGCGAAGAGACCGCCAGCGGGTGACGTAGCAGCGACTTCGGTGACATCACCACCAGCGGACGACGCATCCCGCGCAGCGCCTGACGACGCAGCATGTGATACACCTGAGCCGGGGTAGACGGCACGCAAACCTGCATGTTCTGCTGAGCGCAAAGCTGCAGATAACGTTCCAGACGCGCGGAGGAGTGCTCCGGCCCCTGGCCTTCATAACCGTGCGGCAGCAGCATCGCCAGACCGCACATACGGCCCCATTTCTGCTCGCCGGAGGAGATGAACTGGTCAATCACCACCTGCGCACCGTTGGCGAAGTCGCCGAACTGCGCTTCCCAGATGGTCAGCG
>NZ_CBDKZX010000069.1:0-21285 GCF_965301105.1 Kluyvera sp. | reverse complement strand
CCGGTTTTCAGCACCTGATCGCGGGTATCGGTAGTGCCGTGCGGAATCGCAATGCCGTTACCTAAGAATGTGGAGGTTTGTTGCTCACGTGCCAGCATGCCGGCGACGTAGCCTTCCGCAACGTTACCCGCGCTAACCAGCGCAGCGGCAACCTGGCGAATAGCCTCTTCTTTATTTGCGGCCTGCTGGCCGGGATGGATATCCTGAACAGTTAACTGGAACATGGTTCCCCTCGCTCGCCGAATTGAATCGATTCAGCTTTTGTGAGAAAAAATCGCCGTACCTGCCTGAGTTACTGCGGAAGACGACGCTGAAACGTTTCAATAATTCTGTGCCTTTCTTAATCAGCCTGCAAGTTTTGCTGGCAAATTGATCGCATAAATTAGATCCACAGCACATTTCGTTAGCATTCTTGCCACATTTGCTGAAGCGGGATGACGCTCACCTTCACCACTTCAGCATGATGTAAGCTCGTTTTTTGAAATGCGTTTTTAATTTTCCGTGCCAAATTTGATTTAGGTGACTGTTCATAATCTGGCTCGCGGCGTAAACTCGCCGCCTCTCCTACAGTGACCGATACAACACCATGCAAAACAGTACCGCCGCCGCCCCACGGCGATCGCTTGATTTCACCTCGACCTCTTTTTTGATCGTCGCGTTTTTAACCGGTATCGCCGGTGCACTGCAAACGCCGACGCTGAGCCTGTTTCTCAGTAATGAGGTCCACGTCCGCCCGGCAATGGTCGGTTTTTTCTTTACGGGCAGCGCGGTGATTGGCATTTTCGTCAGCCAGTTTCTGGCAGGCTACTCGGATAAACGCGGCGACCGGAAAAACCTGATCGTCTTCTGTTGCCTGCTTGGCGTGCTGGCCTGCGTATTGTTTGCCTGGAACCGCAACTACTTCATTCTGCTGTTCGTGGGTGTGTTCCTCAGCAGTTTCGGCTCTACCGCCAACCCGCAGATGTTTGCTCTCGCCCGTGAGCATGCGGATAAAACGGGCCGTGAAGCGGTGATGTTCAGTTCCATCATGCGCGCCCAGGTGTCGCTGGCATGGGTGATCGGCCCGCCGCTGGCCTATGCGCTGGCGATGGGTTTCGGTTTCACGGTGATGTATCTGTCTGCGGCAGTGGCATTTGTGGTGTGCGGGGCGATGGTCTGGCTGTTTCTGCCGACCATGCGCAAAGAGAAAGTGGCCGTTAGCGGCGCCATTCAGGCACCGCGCACCAACCGCAAAGATGCGTTGCTGCTGTTTGTCATCTGTACCCTGATGTGGGGAACCAACAGCCTCTACATTATCAACATGCCGCTGTACATCATCAACGAACTGCACCTGCCGGAAAAGCTGGCCGGGGTGATGATGGGCACCGCCGCCGGGCTGGAAATCCCGACGATGCTGATTGCGGGCTACTTTGCCAAACGACTGGGTAAACGCTTCCTGATGCGCGTCGCGGCGGTTGCGGGGCTATGCTTCTATATCGGTATGCTGACCTTCAACAGCCCAGCGCTGCTGCTGGCGATGCAGCTGCTGAACGCGATTTATATCGGTATTCTCGGCGGGATTGGCATGCTCTACTTCCAGGATCTCATGCCAGGCCAGGCCGGGTCAGCCACGACGCTGTACGCCAACACCTCGCGCGTGGGCTGGATTATCGCCGGTTCACTGGCGGGCGTGGTGGCGGAAATCTGGAACTATCACACCGTGTTCTGGATTGCGCTGGTGCTGTGCGTCGCCACCATCGGCTGTCTGATGCGCATTAAAGACGTTTAGGGCGCCGTCAACGCTTCAAGATCCAGAAGCCAGGTCATCGCCTCTTCCCGGCTCGCGCCGCACATGTCGCGCGCGGGCTGGAGCCCAGCACACACCTTCGGGCGCAGAGGCGAAGTGAAAATTTTACAGCGCTGATTCTCATCCAACTGCACACAGGGCGTGTTAGCCGGCTTGCCGTTGGGCATACCGGGGATCGGGCTGGATATAGAAGGTGCAGTGCAGCAAGCCCCGCAGTCCGGACGACATTCCATCGCGGGTTCTCTGTTAAGGTGACAAGGTGGTTGTGGCGCACAGTACCACCTTTTAATGAGGGTTAGCAAAAGCCTTTAATTCCGCTTGCCTGAAACGCCCGGCGCGAGTACTTTTACGCGATATTTTAGCCCCCTATTTCACAGGATAATTGCAATGCCAAGAGCGAACGAAATTAAAAAAGGTATGGTGCTGAATTACAACGGCAAACTGCTGATTGTAAAAAACATTGATATTCAGTCACCGAGCGCCCGTGGCGCAGCAACGCTGTACAAAATGCGTTTTTCTGACGTCAGCACCGGTCTGAAAGTTGAAGAACGCTTCAAAGGCGACGACATGGTTGATACCGTGACCCTGAACCGCCGCTTCGTTGACTTCTCCTATATCGACGGCAACGAATACGTGTTCATGGATAAAGAAGACTATACCCCGTATGTCTTCTCCCACGACCAGATTGCGGAAGAGCTGCAGTTTATCCCGGAAGGCGGCATGCCGGACATGCAGGTGCTGTTGTGGGACGGCCAGGTGCTGGCGCTGGAACTGCCGCAGACGGTCGATCTGGAAATCGTTGAAACCGCACCGGGCATCAAAGGCGCATCCGCCAGCTCTCGTACCAAGCCGGCTACCCTGACCACCGGTTTAGTTGTGCAGGTGCCGGAATACCTGACCACCGGCGAGAAGATCCGCATCCATATCGAAGAAAAACGCTATATGGGCCGCGCGGACTAAGCGCTGGTTTTCACATAGCAAAAAAAGGACAGCCAAATGGCTGTCCTTTTTTATACTTGCTGTATTGCCCTTCCCCCCAAAAGCAGAGAGAAAAAACCGCGCGGTGCGCACCTCGAGGCCTAAGGGCACCGCGACGGTTGACTCGCTCCTGAGGAGAGAATCAGGACGGGGAAATCATCTTTACAGCAGGTCGCGGAACTTGGTCATTTTCAGCGCCAGCTCAACGCCGCGCACTTCCGCCAGACCTTTCAGACGACCAATCGCGGAGTAGCCCGGGTTGGTTTTCTTCTTCAGGTCGTCCAGCATCTGGTGACCGTGGTCAGGACGCATCGGAATTGGACGCAGGTCGCCCGCTTTCTTACGGCGCTGCTCTTCGGTCAGGATTGCGTCAACCACGGCAACCATGTTCACGTCGCCCTGCAGGTGCGCGGCTTCGTGGAAGGTTTTCGGGTTGTCTTCACGGCAGGTAGAACGCAGGTGCGTGAAGTGGATACGATCGCCGAAGGTTTCAATCATTTTCACCAGGTCGTTATCGGCGCGTACGCCATAAGAACCGGTGCACATGGTGAAGCCGTTGTTGATGCTGTTAACGGTTTCTTTCAGCCACTGCATATCTTCAATGGTGGAAACGATACGCGGCAGGCCGAGGATTGGGCGCGGCGGATCGTCCGGGTGTACGGCAAGGCGCACGCCCACTTCTTCCGCAACCGGCACAATCGCGCGCAGGAATACGGCCATGTTTTCACGCAGCTGATCTTTGCTGATGTGATCGTATTCGGCCAGACGCGCGCGGAACTGGTCAAGGGTATAGCCCTCTTCCGCGCCCGGCAGGCCGGCAATGATGTTACGGGTCAGTTTAGTGACTTCCGCTTCGCTCATCGCGTTGAAATAGTCCAGCGCCTGACGCTGTTCTTCAGCGGAGTAATCCGCTTCAGCGCCTTCGCGTTTCAGGATATGCAGCTCGAAAGCCGCAAACGCGATCTGGTCAAAACGCAGCGCTTTAGAGCCGTCTTCCAGGGTGTACTCAAGGTCGGTACGCGTCCAGTCGAGGATCGGCATGAAGTTGTAGCATACGGTGTCGATACCGCATTCCGCCAGGTTGCGGATGCTCTGCTGATAGTTTGCAATCCAGGTCTGGTACTGGCCAGAACCGGTTTTGATATCTTCGTGCACCGGAATACTTTCGACGACGGACCAGGTCAGCCCTTTTTCCGCCAACAGCGCCTGACGCGCTTTGATTTCTTCTACCGGCCACACCTGACCGTTCGGGATATGGTGCAATGCCGTGACTACGCCGGTAGCGCCAGCCTGACGCACATCATCAAGAGATACCGGATCGTTCGGGCCGTACCAACGCCAGGTTTGTTCCATTGCCTCACCTCTAAAGTTGTTATACCAATAAAATCGCTGTTAATGACGACTACCATACATGTTTATTCCGGAGCGTCAAATAATCCGCCTGGATTGATTGATCCAGCTCACACTAACGCGATAAATACGGCACACCAATTCAATTTGCTGTCATATAACTTTACACTGCCGACGTTAATTAATCGTTAATCGGATGTATAGACAATGAAGACAATCGCCTCGTGCACCCTCCCCGCCAACGTGCAGTTACCTCAATATGATAGACAACAGCTGCGTTCGCGAATTGTGCATTTCGGTTTTGGCGCCTTTCACCGCGCACACCAGGCGCTGTTGACCAACCGGGTGCTGAATCAGCACGGCGGCGACTGGGGAATCTGCGAAATCAGCCTGTTCAGCGGCGACCAGCTGATGAGCCAGCTGCGTCAGCAGGATCATCTGTTTACCGTCATGGAGAAAAGTGCGGCAGGTAACCAGCCGATTATTATCGGCGCGGTAAAAGAGTGCCTGAACGCAAAGCTCGATTCATTGGCGGCGATCATCGAAAAGTTCTGCGAACCTCAGGTGGCGATTGTCTCTCTGACCATTACCGAAAAAGGTTATTGCATCGATCCGGCCACCGGGCATCTGGATCTGACCCAGCCGAGGATCGTCCACGATCTGCAATCGCCTGACGAGCCGCATTCCGCACCGGGGATCCTGGTCGAAGCGCTGCACCGCCGCCGCGAGCGCGGCCTGCCTGCATTCACCGTTCTCTCTTGCGATAACATTCCCGACAACGGCCACGTGGTGAAAAACGCGGTGCTGGACATGGCGGCTAAACGTGACCCGCAACTGGCAAGCTGGATTGCCGAACATGTCAGTTTCCCCGGCACCATGGTTGACCGTATCGTTCCGGCAGCCACCGACGCGTCGCTGGCGGAAATCACCCGCGAGCTTGGCGTGGAAGACCCTTGCGCCATCAGCTGCGAGCCGTTTATTCAGTGGGTCATTGAAGATAACTTCGTCGCTGGGCGTCCGGACTGGGGCAGCGTGGGTGCACAACTGGTTGACGACGTACTGCCGTGGGAAGAGATGAAGCTACGGATGCTCAACGGCAGTCATTCCTTCCTCGCCTACCTCGGCTATCTGGCGGGCTACGCGCACATCAGCGACTGTATGCAGGACGCTTCCTACCGCCGCGCCGCACGTCACCTGATGATGGCAGAACAAGCGCCGACCCTGCGTATTTCCGGCGTAGATCTGGGCGCCTATGCCGACAGCCTGATCGAGCGTTTCAGCAACCCGGCGCTCCAGCATCGCACCTGGCAAATCGCCATGGACGGCAGTCAGAAGCTGCCGCAGCGCCTGCTCGACGGTATTCGTATTCATCTTAAACAGGGTAGCCGCTGGCCGCTGCTGGCGCTGGGCGTGGCGGCCTGGATGCGCTACGTGAGCGGCGTGGATGATATGGGCAATGCCATTGATATTCGCGATCCGCTGGCCGAGAAAATTCGCGCTATCGTTGAAACCAGCCATGATGAAAACCGCGTGGCGGCCCTGCTGACGCTGCAAGAAATCTTCGGCAGCGACCTGCCCGCCAACCCGCAGTTTGTGCAGGCCGTGGAACAAGCCTGGCAAAGTCTTGTCCGTGAGGGCGCGCGCCAGGCGGTGCTGACGGCGCTCAACCGTTAACTTTTCCTGCCATCAAGCGGGCCATTTAATCTCAGGCCCGCTTCAGGACTTCTCTTTTGATCCCGTTTTCGCCAGGATAAAGTGATCCAGGTAACACTGTTCTCTTTCATCCCGGAGTTTTCGTGACTAAAACCAATCTGATCACCGGCTTTCTCGGCAGCGGTAAAACTACCTCCATTCTGCACCTGTTGGCCCATAAACCCGCCGATGAAAAATGGGCCGTCCTGGTCAACGAATTTGGCGAGGTGGGCATTGATGGCGCACTGCTGGCCGACAGCGGCGCACTGCTGAAGGAAATTCCCGGTGGCTGCATGTGTTGCGTCAACGGTCTGCCCATGCAGGTCGGCTTAAACACGCTGTTGCGCCAGGGGAAACCGGATCGTCTGCTGATTGAGCCAACCGGCCTGGGCCATCCGAAGCAAATTCTCGATTTGCTCACCGCACCGGTCTATGAGCCATGGATCGACCTGCGAGCCACACTCTGCGTGATGGACTCACGCCAGTTGCTGGACGAAAAGGTCCTGCATAACGAAAATTTCCGCGATCAGCTGGCGTCCGCCGATATTATCGTCAGCAATAAAGCCGACCGCGCCACGGCAGAAAGCCAACGGGCCATGGCAGAATGGTGGCAACAGAACGGCGGCGAGCGTCTGCACGTTGACGCGACTCAGGGCAATATCGACGTCGCCCTGCTTGATATTCCTCGCCGCAATCGGGTTGAACTGAAAGCGAGCGCCGCCCACTCTCACTCGCATCCCTCGAACAAAGGTCTGGCCGCGTTAAGTCTGCCGGAACATCAGCGCTGGCGTCGCAGCGTAAACCAGGGGCAAGGCTACTACGCCTGCGGATGGATTTTTGATGCAGATACGACCTTTGACACCATCGGCCTGCTGGAGTGGGCGCGACTCGCCCCGGTTGCCAGACTAAAGGCGGTGATGCGCATTCCTGAAGGCCTGGTGCGTATTAACCGTCAGGGGGCAGACCTGCATATCGAAACGCAAAACGTCGCGCCGCCCGATAGCCGTATTGAACTGATTAACGATGCTGAAAGCGACTGGAATGCACTACAATCGGCGCTGTTGAAACTTCGTTTAGGGTGATACCGCTAAGGTTTGCGCCGAGACTAACTGCGGTGAATATGACGATGCGTACACGTTTTCCCCTGATTTTATTGCTTAACGCCGCTGGCGTTGCGCTCTTTATGTCGTGGTTCCTGCCGGCGAACCACGGGCTGTGGTCGACCGTTGATCTGGCGATATTTCATTTTTTCAATCAGTGGCTGAGCGCCGATAACCTCGGCTACGCATGGTTTTTAGCCATCATCAATAACCGCGCCTTTGACGGCTGTTCGCTGCTGGCAATGGGCTGCCTGATGCTGAGCTTCTGGCTCAAAGAGGATGCCGGTGGCCGCCGCCATATCGTCATTATTGGCCTGGTGATGCTGCTGGCGGCGGTGATCATCAACCAGCTGGCGCAGCACCTGATGCCCGTCACTCGCAGCAGCCCGTCGGTTTCTCTGCCGGGCGTGCACCGCGTCAGTGATTTTATTGCCTTCTCCACCAAAGACGGCTCCCGGGATAGCTTCCCGGGGGATCACGGAATGATGCTGCTGATATTTGCCGCATTTATGTGGCGCTATTTTGGCCGTCGCGCATTTCTTATTTCACTGGTTATTTTTGTGGTTTTTGCCTTCCCAAGGGTCATGATTGGCGCCCATTGGTTTACCGATATCGCCATCGGCTCACTCACCGCCGTTTTGATTGGCGTGCCGTGGGTATTGATGACGCCATTAAGCGATAGGGTCATTGGGTTATTTGAGCGAAATTTACCCTATTTCACTAAACCCAAATCAGGTCATTAAATAACCTTTCCATCTGACATTCCAAAGAGAGGGCTATCGCCCTCTTTTTATTTTTTATATTTCCCTCATCAATGTCATCTTCCGGTCACAATATTCACTCTAATAATGAATGAGTTGTTGATTTTTTACCCGCTAACGCTGAATTTTTACCCATTCACAAATTTTAACTTTGTGTATCACTATTTCTTATAAAAAATCGGCCAAAAGCGCTCGCAATGCCGCTTTCGTTAAGGTAATCTCATTCGCGTTTGTCGTTTCAAAGAGCAATTATTGTGGTCATAAATTAAAGTTTGTGCGCTGCACCACAAATCTGAATTCAAAGAATTGTCTCATTGATTGCGTGTATTTAGTCTCAGACGCGTTTGGCATTTTTTATAACGGCTACGGTCGTTAAGGACTTCAAGGGAAAACAACGAAAATGGTCAAATCTCAGCCGATTTTGAGATATATCTTGCGAGCGATTCCAGCGGTAGCAGTTGCGGTTCTGCTTTCTGCATGTAGTTCAACCAGTAATACCGCAAAGAACATGCATTCTGAGACGCATGCTGTGGGCACCGAAGATGCCTCATCACTGCAAGCCTCTCAGGATGAATTTGAAAATATGGTGCGTAACCTCGACGTGAAATCTCGTCTGATGGATCAATACGCAGGCTGGAAAGGCGTTCGTTACCGTCTGGGTGGCGACACCAAACGTGGTATCGACTGTTCCAGCTTCGTACAACGCACCTTCCGTGAACAGTTTGGTTTAGAGCTGCCGCGCTCCACCTGGGAGCAGCAGGAAACGGGCAAATCCGTTAAACGCAGTCAGCTGCGCACCGGTGATTTAGTGCTGTTCCGTGCCGGTTCTACCGGTCGCCATGTTGGTATCTATATCGGCAACAATCAGTTCGTTCATGCATCCACCAGCAGCGGTGTGACTATTTCCAGCATGAATGAACCATACTGGAACAAGCGTTACAACGAAGCTCGCCGTGTCCTGAGTCGTTCGTAATGAGGTTTACCGTCGGTTTCCCTTGGCTGACGGTAAGCATAAAAAAAGCACTGCCTCGGCAGTGCTTTTTTTATGCTTCATCAGTATTCTTTTCTTTGGAGTTCCGTAGCATAGAGAAGTTGCATGTTCACTCGTTATTCGTCGATTAACCGCCACATTATCTCTTCCAGCGTTGTCGCTGGCCTGATGATTGCTCTGCTTGCCGGGGTGATCCAGTTTTCTGTCTTTCATCATCGTCGCGCGGTACAGTTCGATACCACCATTTCCAGTCTGCAGAACTACCTCAACGGTTATTTTCGCCAGATTCTGGTCACGATGGATTCACTCCAGCCGCTGACCATGAACCCGTGTGACGATGTGTCATCTGAACTGACCGCTCGCGCCGCCTTCAGCATGAACGTCCGCGCGTTTCTGCTGGTGAAAGATCATATTGCCTACTGCTCTTCCGCCACTGGACAGATGTCGCTGCCATTGAAAGATCTGGTGCCGGATCTTGATCTCAACAAAACGCACGTCATGGGGATCGTCGCCGGTACGCCGATGATGCCCACCACGCCCGCCTTTGTACTGTGGGTTAAGAGCCCGCTGCTGGAAAATCGCGGTATCTTCGCGTCGATTAACGCCAATTTAATGCCGTGGGTCCTCTACTCATCGAAACAAACGCCGTACAACGGCGTGGCGCTGGTGGTGAACGGCAAAACGGCAATCTCAACCTTTAGCAGCAAACCGCTCGCGCTGAGCGATATTACCGACACCCCGGTGCGCCATGTGAAAATTAAAGGCGTTCCACTGGAGGTGTATCTTTATAGTAACGCCTCGGGTACCGATAACTCGCTCTATGCGCTGCTATTAGGCCTGACCTGCGGTCTGATTGGCGGGCTGCTGTGCTTCTATATTCTGACCATTCGCTCACGACCGGGGAAAGAAATCCTCTCTGCTATCAAGCATCGTCAGTTCTATGTGGTTTATCAGCCGGTAGTAGACGCCAAAAATCAGCAGATTGCCGGAGTCGAAGCGCTCATGCGCTGGGCGCATCCGACCGCAGGCAATATTCCGCCGGATGCCTTTATCAGTTTTGCCGAAGCGCAGAATCTGATCGTTCCTCTCACCCAGCATCTGTTCGAACTGATCGCCAGTGATGCCGCCACCCTGAAAGACATTCTGCCTCCCGGCGCGAAGCTGGGAATCAACATCGCGCCGGGGCATTTGCACGCGGAAAGTTTCCAGAAAGATATCCGTCAGCTCGCGGCAAGCCTGCCCGACAACTATTTCCAACTGGTGCTGGAAATCACCGAACGCGACATGCTCCATCTGGAAAAGGCGATGAGTCTGTTCAGCTGGCTGCGTGGCGAAGGTATTGAGGTGGCGATTGATGACTTCGGTACCGGCCACAGCGCATTGATTTACCTTGAGCGTTTTACCCTCGATTATCTGAAGATCGATCGCGGTTTTGTCAGCGCCATTGGCCGAGAGACGATTACCTCTCCGGTGCTGGATGCCGTGCTGACGCTGACTCAGCGGCTGGATATTGTCACGGTAGCCGAAGGCGTGGAAACAGAAGAACAGGCGGCCTGGCTGCGTGACCATGGCGTCGATTTTCTGCAGGGCTACCTGATAAGCCGCCCACTGACGCTGAAAGACCTGACGGCGGAATACCATAAGCCTGCAAAGTATTTCACAACGGAATGACGCTCGATTAAGATTTCGTGATAAAAGATGTGTTCAATCAAGATGTTTCAATGCGGGGTAGCCCTGTCGTGATCATAGCGCGTATCTGTTTTGCCCTGCTGCTGCTTTGCGTTTTACCGACGCAGGCACAAACGATCAAAGAGAGTTTCGCTTTTGCGGTGATCGGCGAGCCCAAATACGACGTTGATTTCCACCACTTTGACTACGTTAACCCCGCGGCCCCCAAAGGCGGCAGCGTGACTCTTGCGGCTATCGGCACCTTCGATAACTTTAACCGCTATGCGCTGCGCGGCAATGCCGCCGTTCGCACTGAATCGCTGTACGACGCGCTGTTCACGACCTCCGACGATGAGCCAGGCAGCTACTATCCGCTGGTTGCCGACCGCGCGCGTTATGCTGACGATTATTCGTGGATGGAACTGACGATTAACCCTCGCGCCCGTTTTCACGACGGCAGCCCAATCACCGCCGAAGATGTCGCTTTTACCTTCCACAAATTTATGACCGAGGGCGTGCCGCAGTTCCGCCTGATTTACAAAGGATCGACCGTCAAAGCTATCGCCCCGCTTACCGTGCGTATTGAGCTGGCAAAGCCCGGTAAAGAAGATATGCTCGGGCTGTTTACGCTGCCGATTCTGCCGGAAAAATTCTGGAAAAATCATAAACTCAGCGATCCGCTCAGCACGCCGCCGCTGGCCAGTGGGCCGTACCGCATCAGCAGTTGGAAGATCGGGCAATACATTGTCTATTCCCGCGTCAAAAACTACTGGGGCGCCGATTTACCGGTTAACCGCGGGCGCTGGAATTTCGACACGCTACGCTACGACTACTATCTGGATGATAACGTCGCCTTCGAGGCCTTTAAGGCGGGAGCCTATGACGTGCGCTCCGAGAGCAGCGCCAAAAACTGGGCCACCCGCTATATTGGCAAAAACTTTACCAGCGGTTATATCGTGAAAGATCAGCAAAAGAACGATGCCGCGCAGGATACCCGCTGGCTCGCCTTTAACATCCAGCGACCGGTGTTTGCCGACCGTCGGGTGCGTCAGGCGGTCAGCCTGGCGTTTGATTTTGAGTGGATGAACAAGGCGCTGTTCTATAACGCTTACAGCCGCCCCAACAGCTATTTTCAGAACACCGAGTACGCCGCCCGCGGCTATCCTGACGCCGACGAACTGGTTCTGCTGGGGCCGCTAAAAGACCAGCTGCCGCCGGAAGTGTTTACCTCAATTTATCAGCCGCCGACGTCGAACGGCGACGGCTTCGACCGCGAAAATCTGCTCAAGGCAGGACAGCTGTTGGACGAAGCGGGTTGGGTTCTGAAGGGGCAACAGCGGGTCAATGAAAAAACCGGCCAGCCGCTGCGCTTTGAACTGCTGCTGGCCTCCGGTGGAAACGATCAGTGGGTGATGCCCTTCCAGCATAATTTACAGCGGCTTGGCGTCAGAATGGACATCCGCCAGGTGGATATTTCCCAGCTCACCAACCGCCTGCGTAAGCGCGATTATGACATGATGCCAAGCCTGTGGCGGGCGACGCCGTGGCCCAGCGCGGATTTACAGATCTCCTGGTCGTCGGCATACATCAACTCGTCGTACAATGCGCCCGGCGTCGCTAACCCGGCGATTGATAGCCTGATCAATCAGATCATTCGCTGGCAGGGCAATAAGCAGAAGCTGGTACCACTCGGCCGTGCGCTCGACCGGGTGCTAACCTGGAATAATTACATGCTACCGATGTGGTACATGTCCGGGAGCCGTACGGCCTACTGGAATAAGTTCTCTTACCCACAGGTGCATCCGCTCTATTCATCATCCGGCATTGACGCGCCCGGTTTTGACACCTGGTGGTATGACGTCAACAAGGCAGCCACGCTGCCTGCATCACGACGCTAAGGAGAGAACATGGGCGCCTACCTGATTCGTCGACTGTTGCTGATTATCCCAACCCTATGGGCCATCATCACGCTTAATTTCTTTATTGTGCAGATTGCGCCGGGCGGTCCGGTCGATCAGGCCATCGCGGCGGTGGAGTTCGGCCACCAGGGCAGCCTGCCCGGCGGTGGCGGTGGAATGGGCGGCGGCCAGGCACGCGCGGGCGTCAGTAATATTGCCGAAAGTCAGTATCGCGGCGGGCGCGGGCTCGACCCGGAGGTGATCGCTGAAATCACCCAACGCTATGGCTTCGACAAGCCGCTACACGAGCGCTATTTCAAGATGCTGAGCGACTACCTGCGTTTCGATTTTGGCAACAGCCTGTTCCGCAACGCCTCAGTGATGCAGTTGATGAAAGATAGCCTGCCCGTCTCTGTCACGCTAGGGCTATGGAGTACTTTGATCATCTATCTGGTCTCTATTCCGCTTGGCATCCGCAAGGCGGTCTATAACGGCAGCCGTTTCGATATCTGGAGCAGTACCGGCATTATCATTGGCTACGCCATTCCGGCGTTCCTGTTCGCCATCGTGCTGATCGTGTTATTCGCGGGCGGCAGTTACTACGACATTTTCCCGCTACGCGGGCTGGTCTCGGCCAATTTCGACACCCTGCCGTGGTATCAAAAAATCACTGACTATCTCTGGCATATCACCCTGCCGGTGCTGGCGACGGTGATTGGCGGCTTTGCGGCGCTAACCATGCTAACCAAGAACTCGTTTCTCGATGAAATCCGCAAACAGTATGTCGTCACCGCCCGCGCGAAAGGCGTCGGCGAAAAACAGATCTTATGGAAACACGTCTTTCGCAACGCCATGCTGCTGGTGATTGCCGGTTTTCCCGCCACGTTCATCAGCATGTTCTTTACCGGGTCGCTGTTGATTGAGGTGATGTTTTCCCTCAACGGACTGGGTCTGCTGGGTTATGAGGCCACCGTCTCGCGCGACTACCCGGTGATGTTCGGCACGCTCTATATCTTCACCCTGATTGGCCTGCTGATGAATATCGTCAGCGATATTAGCTATACGCTGGTCGATCCCCGCATTGATTTTGAGGGCCGCTAATAATGACCCTGAGTTCCGTGAATCAGGCGCGCTGGGCGCGCTTTCGCCATAACCGCCGTGGCTACTGGTCGCTGTGGATCTTTCTGGCCATATTTGTGTGCAGCCTGTGCGCTGAACTTCTCGCCAACGACCGGCCGCTGCTGGTGAGCTATCAGGGCAGCCTGTACATGCCGGTACTGAAAAACTACGACGAGAAAACCTTTGGTGGTGAATTTGCCACCGCGGCCGATTATCAGGATCCGTGGCTCCAACAGCGGTTGGAGAATAACGGCTGGGTCGTGTGGGCACCCATTCGTTTTGGCGCCAGCAGCATTAACTATGCGAGCAATGTCCCCTTCCCTTCCCCACCCTCCCGCCAGAACTGGCTGGGCACCGACGCAAATGGCCGTGACGTGATGGCACGCATTCTCTACGGTACGCGGATTTCGCTGCTGTTCGGCCTGATTCTGACCTTCTGCGCCAGCGTGATGGGCGTGGTGGTCGGTGCCGTACAGGGCTACTACGGCGGCCGTATCGACCTCTGGGGCCAGCGCTTTATTGAAGTGTGGTCGGGGATGCCAACGTTGTTCCTGATTATTCTGCTCTCAAGCGTGGTACAACCCAACTTCTGGTGGCTGCTGGCTATTACCGTGCTGTTTGGCTGGATGTCGCTGGTCGGCGTGGTGCGCGCTGAGTTCTTGCGTACCCGTAACTATGACTATATTCGCGCCGCACAGGCGCTGGGGGTGGGCGATCGCAGCATTATTCTGCGCCACATGCTGCCCAATGCGATGGTGGCCACGCTGACCTTTATCCCGTTTATTCTCTGTAGCTCCATCACCACCCTGACCTCGCTCGATTTTCTCGGCTTTGGTTTACCGCTTGGTTCGCCGTCGCTCGGCGAGTTGCTGCTACAGGGTAAAAACAACCTGCAAGCCCCGTGGCTTGGGATCGCCGGCTTTCTCTGCGTCGCCATCCTGTTGTCGCTACTGATTTTTATTGGCGAAGCGGTACGCGATGCCTTCGATCCTTCTAAGGCGGTGTAAAATGCAGCAGCCACTTCTCGAAATCGACAACCTCTCCATCGCCTTCCGCCAGCAGGGCACCACCACCACGGTGGTCGAACAGCTATCGCTGTCGCTGAACGCCGGAGAAACCCTGGCGCTGGTTGGCGAGTCCGGTTCGGGGAAAAGCGTTTCGGCGCTCTCCATTTTGCGTCTGCTGCCGGAACCTCCTGTCACCTACCCTACGGGCGATATCCGTTTTGCCGGCGAGTCGCTGCTTCACGCCAGCCCACAGACGCTGCGCGGCGTTCGCGGCAACCGCATCGCGATGATTTTCCAGGAGCCGATGGTGTCGCTGAATCCGCTGCATAACCTGGAGAAACAGCTCTACGAAGTGCTGTCGTTGCACCGCGGGATGCGTAAAGAGGCGGCGCGCGGTGAGATACTAGACTGTCTGGATCGCGTGGGTATCCGTCAGGCGGCAAAGCGGCTGGCTGACTATCCACATCAACTCTCCGGCGGCGAGCGCCAGCGGGTGATGATCGCCATGGCGCTGCTGACCCGCCCGGAGTTGCTGATCGCCGATGAACCCACCACCGCGTTGGACGTTTCCGTGCAGGCACAAATTCTTCAGCTACTGCGCGAACTGCGCGTCGAGCTCAATATGGGGCTGCTATTTATCACCCATAACCTGAGTATCGTGTGCAAGCTGGCTGAACGGGTAGCGGTGATGCAGCATGGCCGCTGCGTGGAGCAAAACGCGGCAACGGCGCTGTTTGCCGCACCTCAGCATCCCTACACCCGTAAACTGCTCGACAGCGAACCGGCGGGCGAGCCAGTTCCCCTGCCGCCGGATGCCGCACCGCTGCTCGAAGTGAACCAGCTCAGCGTCGCGTTCCCCATTCGCAAAGGTATTTTGCGCCGCGTTGTCGATCATAACCGCGTGGTGAAGGCACTTAGCTTTACGCTGCGGGCCGGAGAAACGCTGGGGCTGGTTGGCGAGTCCGGGTCGGGGAAAAGCACCACCGGGCTGGCGCTGCTAAGGCTGATTGCCTCACAGGGGGATATTCGTTTTGCGGGCAAAGCCATTCAGGGTCACGACAGGCGACAGATGCTGCCGCTGCGTCATCGTATTCAGGTGGTGTTTCAGGATCCGAACTCATCGCTCAACCCGCGACTGACGGCGCTGCAGATTATTGAAGAAGGGTTGCGGGTGCACCATCCGTTACTGAGCGCCGCTGAACGTGAACAGCAGGTTATCCACGTGATGCAGGAAGTCGGGCTGGATCCCGAAACCCGCCAGCGCTATCCGTCGGCGTTTTCCGGCGGGCAACGGCAGCGAATCGCTATCGCCCGGGCGCTGATCCTCAAACCGCAGCTGATCGTCCTCGACGAACCTACCTCATCGCTCGATCGCACGGTTCAGGCGCAGATCCTGACGCTGCTGAAGGCATTACAGAAAAAGCACCGTCTGGCCTATATCTTTATCAGCCACGATCTGCAGGTTGTGCGGTCGCTGTGCCACCAGGTTATCGTGTTACGACAGGGAGAGGTTGTCGAGCAGGGTGAGTGTCGGCACGTGTTTGCCGAACCGAAGCAGGCGTATACGCGTCAGCTCATTGCACTGAGCTGACGGTCAAAACGGGTTGTTGCCGGAAAAGGGTTCGGCAATCGCCACGCCGAAGTTTTTCAGGCGGCAGGTAGCGGCAAACTCGTCCTGACGTTTGACGAACAGGCACGGCTCCCCTTCACACTCCAGCACCGAACAATCAACGGAAATATCCGTCAACGCCTGGCTAAGCGAGTGCATCACCGGCCAGGCGTTATCGCCGTCCGGACTCAGAAGTTTTAGCGCGACCAGCGCGTTATCGCCCGCCACGCCATTTTGCGGAATCGGTTCAACTTTGGAACCTGCAAAACCCGCAGACCAGCGATAGTCCTGTGGCAGTCGATGTACGATTGAAAGCTGGAATGTCATTACGTTTTTCCCCGGAAGCTACATGGCTTCACAATTATTTCACATCCATATTAACACATTGTTGACAAATCGTCTTGCATCCAGCAAAAAAACGCCTGCATTCAACATTCTTCATACGACATTGTTCGGTGTACTGATGCATTTCCGCGCTATATGTACCCGTAACTGTGATCTAACGCAACCTTTTTATCTACAACAATGTGACTTTTTACATTAATGGATTTTACATAAAAGAAACATTACACCCCAGCGGCAATGGCAGTTCTGTTGATATGTATCAACAAAGGGGCGTATTTCGCCCCTACTAAAGGTGTATTAGTGCGCGGTTTTGCGGGGACGGCTGGCGTAGAGATAGAAAAGAATCGAGCAGGAGGCGCAAAGCGCAATGGAAATCAGCATCGGCCAGGCGGTCGTAAAGGTCGCCATCGACAGCAGCGCCCCGACGATTGCGCCAATGCCAAAGCGGAAGGTTCCTGCCAGCGACGAGGCGGTCCCGGCCATATGCGGGAATTCATCGAGGATCACCGCCATCGCATTGGACGAAACCATTGATACGCAGCCAATAAATGCCGCAATGCCCAGCACCAGCGACCAGAACCCCACGTCCAGCAGCGCGGTCACCACCATCCAGATAGCCATCACGAACTGAATCAGTAGCCCGGTGCGGAACATACGCAGCGCCCCGACCCGACGCACGAAGCGGCTATTAATGGTGGTCGTAATAAACAGAAAGACAATGTTCAGAGCGAAGTAGTAGCCAAAATGCTGCGGCGAGACATGGTTCAGCTCGATATAGACAAACGGCCCGGCGCTGAGGAATGAGAACATGGCGGCAAAGCTGAAGCCGCTCGCCAGCATGTACGACAACACGCGCTTATGGCGAAATAATGAGGCGAAGTTGCCGAGCGTGGTCCCCAGACGGAACGGCTGGCGCTTGTCGACCGGCAACGTTTCGTCAATAAAGAAGTAGATCATCGCCGAAGCCAGCAGCGCCGCAATAGCCAGAATCCAGAAAATGGCGTGCCAGCTAAACCACACCAGCACCGCGCCGCCGACCATCGGTGCCACCAGCGGAGCAATGGTGGTAACCAGCATGACGAACGACATCATCCGTGAAAACTCTTCCTTCGGATAAATATCACGCATCAGGGCGTTGATCACCACGCTCGCCGCCGCGGCCGCCAGGCCGTGGAAGAAACGCGTGGTAATCAGATAGTCGATGGAAGGCGCTAACGCACAGGCCACCGCCGCCGCCGCAAAGATAAGCGTGCCGCCCAGGATGACCGGCTTACGTCCGAGGCTGTCGGCCATCGGGCCATACAACAGCTGGCCGAGAGCAAACCCCAGAATATAGGTGCTAAGGGTCATCTGCGCACTGCCGGCCGGTACGCCAAACTGTGCGGAGATCACCGGCAGCGCCGGAAGATACATGTCTATCGACAGCGGCATTAACATGGCCAGAAGGCCAAGAATGAAAACAATTTTTAACGACGAGCGCGGCCTGGACGTCACAATCTACCTCTGTTCAGTGGGTTAGCGCATTGGCGCGCCAACGCTGGCGATTTCTTCTGCGGTTAACGGACGATATTCCCCAGGCTCCAGCTCAGGGTCGAGGATAATTTCACCGATACGCTCACGGTGCAGCCCGACCACGTGGTTCCCCACAGCGGCGAACATGCGCTTCACCTGGTGATAACGGCCTTCGCTGATAGTCAGACGCACTTCGGTCGGCGTCACCACTTCCAGCACCGCCGGTTTGGTCAGATCTTTTTCGTTATGCAGCTGTACGCCTTTGGCGAACTGCGCGGCGGTATCGTCGCTGACCGGGTTTTCCAGCGTCACCAGATAGGTTTTTTCGCAGTGATGGCGCGGCGAGGTGATGCGATGCGACCACTGACCATCGTCAGTCATCAATACCAGCCCGGTGGTGTCGATATCTAAACGCCCCGCGGCATGCAGCTTGTGCGCGACCGGCTCATCGAGGAAATAGAGCACCGTCGGGTGATCCGGGTCTTCCGTCGAGCAGACGTAGCCCTGAGGCTTGTTCAACATGAAATAGCGCGGACCGTTCTGCTGGGTCAACGAATTGCCTTCATAGGCCACGTTATGTTCAGGTTGCAGTTTGAAAGCGGTATCACGTACCACTTCATCATCAACGGTCACATGGTGGCCGCGGATCAAACGCCCGGCAATAGCACGGCTGACGCCGAGTTGCTGAGCGATAAACTTATCAAGTCGCATGAAGTATTTTTAGCCTGTAAAAAGTGCCGGGCGCCGGACGAAGCGTCCGAAAAAAGGGGTAATAACAATCGGTAAGTATAACGGGCTTACCCTGCCACTCAAGTGAAAAGATTCATGGCATACTATTTGTCTGTTAAGGACAATCACAACGCTCATGACTTTTACACTTCGCCCCTACCAACAGGAAGCGGTTGACGCCACGCTGGCCTACTTCCGCCGCCACACGCAGCCTGCGGTTATTGTTCTGCCAACCGGCGCGGGCAAAAGCCTCGTTATCGCCGAGCTGGCGCGGCTGGCGCGTGGGCGCGTGCTGGTGTTGGCCCACGTCAAAGAGCTGGTGGCGCAAAACCACGCGAAATATTGCGCGCTGGGGCTGGAGGCCGATATTTATGCCGCCGGGCTACAGCGCAAAGAGAGCCACGGTAAGGTGGTTTTTGGTAGCGTGCAGTCCGTCGCCCGCAATCTTGACCATTTTCAGGGGGAGTTTTCGCTGCTGATAGTCGATGAGTGTCATCGTATCAGCGATGATGACGACAGCCAGTACCAGCAAATTCTCAGCCACCTGCAAAAGGTCAACCCGCAGATTCGCCTGCTCGGGCTGACGGCCACCCCCTTCCGCCTCGGCAAAGGCTGGATTTATCAGTTCCATTATCACGGCATGGTGCGCGGCGATGAAAAAGCGCTATTCCGCGACTGCATCTACGAGCTACCGCTGCGCTATATGATTAAGCACGGCTACCTTACCCCGCCGGAACGGCTGGATATGCCGGTGGTGCAGTATGATTTCAGCCGCCTGCAGGCCAACAGCAACGGCCTGTTCAGCGAGGCGGATCTCAACCGCGAGCTGAAACAGCAGCAGCGTATTACGCCGCACATCGTTAGCCAGATTGAAGAGTTCGCCCAAGCGCGCAAAGGGGTGATGATTTTCGCCGCCACCGTTGAGCACGCCAGGGAAATTACCGGCCTGCTGCCCGCCGATGACGCTGCGCTGATCACCGGTGAAACCCCAGGGCCACAGCGCGATACGTTGATTGATGCCTTTAAAAATCAGCAGTTCCGCTACCTGGTCAACGTGGCGGTGCTGACTACCGGCTTTGACGCCCCGCACGTCGACCTGATTGCCATTCTGCGGCCGACCGAATCGATCAGTCTGTATCAGCAGATTATTGGCCGCGGCCTGCGCCTGGCACCGGGGAAAACCGACTGTCTGATTCTTGATTACGCCGGCAACCCGCACGACCTGTACGCGCCGGAAGTGGGTGCACCGAAAGGCAAAAGCGACAACGTGCCGGTTCAGGTGTTCTGCCCCGGCTGCGGCTTTGCCAACACCTTCTGGGGCAAAACTACCGCCGACGGCACGCTGATTGAACACTTTGGCCGCCGCTGTCAGGGCTGGCTGGAGGACGATGACGGCCATCGCGAGCAGTGTGACTATCGCTTCCGCTTTAAAAACTGCCCGCAGTGTAACGCCGAAAACGATATTGCCGCCCGCCGTTGTCGCGAGTGCAATACGGTGCTGGTCGACCCGGACGACATGCTGAAGGCGGCGCTAAAACTCAAGGACGCGCTGGTGCTACGCTGTAGCGGCATGGTGTTGCAGGACGGGATGGACGAGAAAGGCGGCTGGCTGAAAATCACCTACTACGACGAAGACGGCGCCGACGTTAGCGAGCGTTTCCGCCTGCACACCCCGGCGCAAAAAACAGCGTTTGAGCAGCTATTTATCCGCCCGCATACCCGCACGCCCGGCGTGCCGCTGCGCTGGATTACGCCTGCTGATATTATCGCCCAACAGCCGCTGCTGCGCGCACCGGATTTTGTTGTCGCCCGCAAAAAAGGGGCTTACTGGCAGGTGCGTGAAAAAGTGTTCGACTACGAAGGGCGATACCGCCGAGCCAACGAGCTACGTTAATCGCGCGTCTGCTTTACCCACACCAGGTCATCAACCGCGAAACCCAGACCACGCGCGATGGTGAGGTAATTCTGCCGAACCTGCGGCGGTAGCGTTGGCGTGCGTGACAGGATCCACAGGTAGTCACGGTTTGGGCCGCTTACCAGCGCGTACTGATAGTCGTCATCCAGCGCAATCACGTTATAGCCGCCGTAAAATGGGCCAAAGAAGGAAACCTTGAGCGCCGCTGTCGTGGGCTTACCGGTGAAGTAGGCCTTGCCTTCACTCAGCTTCCACTCGCCTTTTTGCGGGTCGAAGCCTCGGTTGGCGACTGAAATACCGCCATCGGAACGCTTGCCGTAGGTCGCGCTAACCTGCTCAAGCCCTCGCTCAAAGCGGTTTTCCAGGCGAGCAATTTCATACCACTTGCCCAAATAGCGGCTCGCGTTAAAATCACTTATCGGCGTGACCCCTTTTGGCGGCGTCGGCGAACTACAGGCCACCAGCGCCAATGAAATAGCAACACCTGTCACGACGGGCCATAGCTTCATGTTCTCTCCTGTTGAAAGTGATTATCACTTCAGTGTAGAGGATAAACGAAACCGCACGGACAGATTAGGAACATCTCACCGGATACGCAGGTTCTTGACGCTAACGACTTATTTGATGGCGAGGTTTTCATTGCCCGCGCGGGGATTGGAGGCTATAATGCCGCCCGCTTTCACATCCGTGAAGCAGATCATTTGCCTGCTGCTGGGTCGCCTGTAGCAGGATTAATCAAGAGAGCTATTCAATGTTTACTATCGAAGCACAAGTACGTAAAGAGCAGGGTAAGGGTGCGAGCCGCCGCCTGCGCGCAGCTAACAA
>NZ_CBDKZX010000068.1:0-21348 GCF_965301105.1 Kluyvera sp. | reverse complement strand
GAAAAACTGCTCGACGAATACAAAGAGCTGCTGGAACAGATCGCTGAACTGCTGCACATTCTGGGCAGCGCCGAGCGTCTGATGGAAGTGATCCGCGAAGAGCTGGAGCTGGTTCGCGAACAGTTCGGTGACGAACGTCGTACCGAAATCACCGCCAACAGCGCCGATATTAATATCGAAGATCTGATCAGCCAGGAAGATGTTGTCGTGACGCTGTCTCACCAGGGTTACGTCAAGTATCAGCCGCTTACCGATTACGAAGCTCAGCGTCGTGGCGGTAAAGGCAAGTCAGCAGCCCGTATTAAAGAAGAAGACTTTATCGACCGCCTGCTGGTGGCCAACACCCACGATACGATCCTCTGCTTCTCCAGCCGTGGTCGTCTGTACTGGATGAAGGTCTATCAGCTGCCGGAAGCCAGCCGCGGCGCGCGTGGCCGTCCGATCGTTAACCTGCTGCCGCTGGAAGCGAACGAACGTATCACCGCTATCCTGCCGGTTCGCGAGTACGAAGAGGGCGTGAACGTCTTTATGGCGACCGCCAGCGGTACCGTGAAGAAAACGGCGCTGACCGAGTTCAGCCGTCCGCGTTCTGCCGGAATTATCGCGGTGAACCTGAACGAAGGCGACGAGCTGATTGGCGTTGACCTGACTTCCGGAACCGATGAAGTCATGCTGTTCTCCGCCGCAGGTAAAGTGGTGCGCTTTAAAGAAGATGCCGTGCGTGCGATGGGTCGTACCGCGACCGGCGTACGTGGTATCAAGCTGGCGGAAAAAGACAGCGTTGTGTCGCTGATTATTCCGCGCGGCGAAGGCGCTATCCTGACCGTGACCCAGAACGGCTACGGTAAACGTACCGCTGCTGAAGAGTATCCGACCAAGTCGCGTGCGACGCAGGGCGTTATCTCTATCAAAGTGACCGAGCGTAACGGCTCCGTCGTGGGCGCGGTACAGGTTGATGACTGCGACCAGATCATGATGATCACCGATGCGGGCACCCTGGTGCGTACTCGCGTATCGGAAGTTAGCGTGGTAGGGCGTAACACCCAGGGCGTGATCCTCATCCGTACGGCGGAAGATGAAAACGTGGTGGGTCTGCAGCGCGTGGCCGAGCCGGTTGACGACGAAGAGCTGGACGCTATCGACGGTAGCGTGGCGGAAGGCGATGATGAAATCGCGCCGGAAACCGACAGCGATGACGACGTTGCGGACGACGCAGACGAGTAATCGTGATATGACGTTGCGAAAGGGCTGGTGAAAACCGGCCCTTTTTTCATTAACATTGCGGTAAAAGTCTTTTACCGCTAACTTAACCACATCCTGTTTGCCATTGACGGCGGAGTTTCGTCAACTTGAAATATCTTGTCTCCTTTCGCACAACGCTGAAAGTCTCACGCTACCTGTTCCGGGCTTTGGCGCTGCTGCTTTGGCTGCTTATCGCGCTGGTGTCGGTGTTCTATATTGTGAATGCTCTGCATCAGAAAGAGTCTGAAATCCGCCAGGAATTTAACCTCAATTCCGATCAGGCGCAGCGCTACTTCCAGCGAACCTCCGACGTGATAAAGGAGCTGAAGTACATTGCGGAAAACCGCTTAACCGCCGCCAACGGCGTGTTGCCCGCCATTTCCTCAAAAGACAGTTCTGACGTGCCGGATTTTGAGCCGCTATTCTCTGACTCCGACTGCGGCGCGCTCGATACCACCTGGCGTGGGCCGCTGGAGTCGCTGGCCTGGTTCCTGCGCTACTGGCGTGAAAATTTCTCGGCGGCTTATGACCTTAATCGTGTTTTTCTGATCGGCAGCGACAATCTCTGTATGGCCAACTTTGGCCTGCGCGAAATGCCGGTTGAGCGTACCGAAGCGCTGAAAGAGCTGCACCAGCGCATTATGGACTACCGTAATGCGCCGCAGGACGATCGCGGCGGCAATCTGTTCTGGGTCGGACAGGGGCCGCGCCATAGCGTTGGTTACTTCTACGCGTTGACGCCGGTTTATTTAGCTAACCGCCTGCAGGCACTGCTGGGCGTGGAGCAAACCATCCGCGCCGAAAACTTCTTTACTCCGGGCAGTATGCCCATGGGCGTGTCGATTCTTGATGATAATGGCAATACGTTGATCTCGCTGGCCGGGCCGGATACACGTCTGCGTATCAGCACGCGCGGGATGCAGGAACGGCTGTGGTTTGGCTACACCGCCGGATATCGTGAGCTGGTGCTGAAGAAAACGCTGGCACCTTCGTCATTGAGCATTGTCTATTCAGTACCGCTGGACGCGGTCCTGGAGCGTATTCGTATTCTGGTGCTTAATGCACTGCTGTTGAACCTGCTCACCGGTATCGCGCTGTTTACCATGGCGCGGATGTACGAGCGGCGAATTTTCTTACCCGCTGAATCTGACGCATTACGTCTGGAAGAGCACGAGCAGTTCAACCGTAAAATCGTCGCTTCGGCGCCGGTAGGGATCTGTATTCTGCGTACCCAGGACGGAACCAATATCCTGAGTAACGAGCTGGCGCACAATTATCTCAACATGCTGACCCACGAAGACCGCCAGCGGCTGACGCAGATAATCTGCGGCCAGCAGGTTAACTTCGTCGATGTGCTGACCAGCAACAACACCAACCTGCAAATCAGCTTCGTGCATTCGCGCTATCGCAACGAAAACGTGGCGATTTGCGTGCTGGTGGACGTCAGTTCCCGCGTCAAAATGGAAGAGTCGCTACAGGAGATGGCGCAGGCGGCTGAACAGGCCAGCCAGTCGAAATCGATGTTCCTGGCCACCGTCAGCCATGAGCTGCGTACGCCGCTGTACGGGATTATCGGTAACCTGGACCTGTTACAGACCAAAGAGCTGCCGAAGGGCGTTGACCGCCTGGTGACGGCGATGAATAACTCTTCCGGGCTGCTGCTGAAAATCATCAGCGATATTCTCGACTTCTCGAAAATTGAGTCCGAGCAGCTAAAAATTGAGCCGCGCGAATTCTCACCGAAGGAGGTGATGAACCACATCACCGCCAACTATCTGCCGCTGGTGGTCAGAAAACAGCTGGGAATGTACTGCTTTATCGAGCCGGATGTGCCGACGAAGCTGATGGGCGACCCAATGCGCCTTCAGCAGGTGATTTCCAACCTGCTGAGCAACGCCATTAAGTTCACCGATATCGGCTGCATCGTGCTGCATCTCAAGCGGGAAGGGTACTATCTGAGCATCAGTATCCGCGATACCGGTGTTGGGATCCCGGCCAAAGAGGTGGTGCGGTTGTTTGACCCGTTCTTCCAGGTGGGAACGGGCGTGCAGCGTAATTTCCAGGGAACCGGGCTGGGGCTGGCAATTTGTGAAAAGCTGGTCAATATGATGGACGGCGATATTGCCGTCGATACCGAACCAGGTATGGGCAGCCAGTTTACGCTGCGTATTCCGCTGTACGGCGAGCAGGACGCCACGCCGCTGGAGATTGACGGTCTGGCGAAGATTCGCTGCTGGCTGGCGGTGCGTAACGCTTCGCTGGCTGATTTTATTCAGTCGCTGCTCGCTTTCCACGGCATGGACGTGCGGATTTATGACGGAGAAACGCCAGCGCCGGATGATGTGTTAATCACCGATGATGAGCTCTCACAGCCGTGGGCAGGCAGAGCGGCAGTAGTCTTCTGCCGTCGACATATCGGCATTCCCCAGGAGTTCGCGCCGGGACAATGGGTGCACAGCATCGTTTCGCCACATGAATTGATGAGCCTGCTGGGGCGCATTTATCGGGTTAAGGTGGCGACGGGCGGCGTGGAAGAACTGCAATCGACGCCGGAAGCTCCGGAGGACAGCAACGACGATATGATGATCCTGGTGGTCGACGATCATCCGATTAACCGTCGTCTGTTGGCCGATCAGCTGGGATCGTTAGGTTATCAGTGCAAGACCGCCAACGATGGCGTTGACGCGCTGAACGTGCTGAGTAAGAACCATATCGATATTGTGCTGAGCGACGTGAACATGCCGAATATGGACGGTTATCGTCTGACGCAGCGCATTCGCCAACTGGGGCTGACGCTACCGGTTGTCGGCGTGACGGCAAACGCGCTGGCAGAAGAGAAGCAGCGTTGCCTGGAGTCGGGTATGGATAGCTGCCTGTCGAAGCCAGTAACGTTGGACGTGTTGAAACAAACGCTGACGGTGTATGCCGCAAGAGTGCGTAAAGCGCGAGAGTAAGGGATTTTGTTGGTAGGCCGGATAAGGCAACGCCGCCATCCGGCAATTTGTGCGAGGTTGCCCGATGGCGCTGCGCTTATCGGGCCTACGGAAAGCAGGCCCGATAAGCAACAAGGTTTAGTCTTTGTCTGACGGCGACAGCGTCACGGAGGAGAGGTAGTTCAGCAGCGCGATGTCGTTTTCCACGCCCAGCTTCATCATTGCCGATTTTTTCTGGCTACTGATGGTTTTAATGCTGCGGTTCAGCTTCTTGGCAATTTCGGTCACCAGGAAACCTTCTGCGAACAGACGCAGAACTTCACTCTCTTTCGGCGACAGGCGTTTGTCGCCGTAGCCGCCAGCGCTGATTTTCTCCAGCAGACGAGAAACGCTTTCCGGGGTAAATTTCTTCCCTTTCTGCAGGGCTGCCAGCGCTTTTGGCAGATCCGTCGGGGCGCCTTGCTTAAGCACAATCCCTTCGATATCCAGATCCAGCACGGCGCTCAGAATGGCCGGGTTGTTGTTCATGGTCAGTACGATAATCGCCAGTCCAGGGAAATGGCGCTTGATGTACTTAATCAGCGTAATGCCATCGCCGTACTTGTCTCCAGGCATGGAGAGGTCGGTGATCAGCACGTGGGCATCAAGTTTTGGTAAGTTGTTAATTAGCGCGGTGGAGTCTTCAAATTCGCCTACAACGTTTACCCATTCAATCTGTTCCAGGGATTTACGAATCCCGAACAGCACAATCGGATGGTCATCGGCAATAATTACGTTCATATTGTTCATGTAAAGGCTACCTTGCTACAGCAAGCTCTTGACGTAGGCGTCAATGTCGCTGATGTATTTTTCTATGCTGGATGCATCTTTCTCACGAATAAGATGTTCAAGCGTTTCACATAACTGCTTGCCAGGTACCAGATTTAGCATGGCAAACACACCCTTAAGGCGGTGAGCTGTCTGTGCCAGTGCGGCAAAGTCCTTTGCTGCGGATTCAGTATACAGCCTGCTAACATCTTCCGGAACCGTATCAACAAACAGCGCATAATAGCCGCTGGCCTGAAGCTCGGCGTTTTCATCACCACCCAATGGTGATTCCGAGACTTCTTCCTGCGCCAGCTGCTCTTCAATCAGCTGGAGCACGGCATCCTGCATAGCGTTACTCATGTTAAAGTTGACGCGCAGTTGACCAGGGCCAATTTGGCGTACTCCAGCCTCATCATCGCTTAAAAGCAAGCCGGAAGCAGTAAGATTAGACGGATTATCAGTTAAAAACAGATCAAATTCTTGACTTGTTGCGCGCTCATCCGGGCTGATGCAGGTTGCCCCCCAGCTTTCCAGCTGACGCGTGACAATATTGCGGATTTCGTTAGAGGTGATATCCACCATGGCGACCACGTCATCAAGCAGCAGTTCTTCCACCTCTGCGTCTTCTTCACGCACCGGCATTTTCACGTGCAGCGTATAGCGGGTCCCCAGCGATTCTCGCGCCTTAATATTCAAATGACCGCCAAGCTTACGCGCCAGCTGATCGCACAGCCAGAAGGTGAGGGCGTTGGCCTTACCGTAGCGATCCGACTGGGTATCGTTAAGATACGGGAAGTGCAGATTGTCGATTTCGCCATGCGATACGCCGCTACCGGTATCGAGAATGCGGAAGGTTAAGCGCTCTTCCGCCGACTCCTCAGCGCTGATCTCAAGGGTAATTTTGCCAATCTGGGTGGTGGTGACCGCATACTGAATCAGCAGCAGCAGGATCCGGCGTAGCGCGTCGCGGTCGCCGTGGCGCTGCTCTTTGGCCGGGACCTGGTTGTTGATTAACAGCTGCAGCCCTTTGCGTTTGATCGACGGCAATACCTCCGGCACCACTTCATCGATCAGCTCTTGCAGTGAGAATTGCGTGGAGGAGCCTTTCCAGCTGTCATTTTCCAGCATATTCGCCAGCTGAATTTCGTCCACCAGCCGTACCAGCAGATCGGCGTGATTAGCCAGCCGTTGGCTGTCCGGGGTATCGATGTGGCTGGCTTCGTTTGCTAATGCCTTGATCGGTTGTTTCAGCGTGTCGCTGATGTTCTGCATAAACGCGGCGCGGCCCTGCTGGTTTTTCTCGTACAGTCTTTGCGCCTGTTTGAGTTTCTTGTTCACCAGCACTTCACGGTCCTGATCGCGGATGATGAAAATCTGTGTACGCGGCGATACCTGACTGCGGAACTGGCGAATCTCATACAGTTCATTATTGATGGTGGCCTGAATCACCCCCTGATGCTGATCCGCCATGCTGGTGATGTTCTGCAGGTTGAGGTGCGGCAGCAGATGGTCGGCAATTTTATTGCTGATGACCGTGCGGTTCGATTCCTGGTCGTGTACCAGCAACCCCAGCGGTAATAAAGAGACAATTTCTTCATTAATTGCTCGGAGCACGCGCAGCTCATTATTGGTGCCGCTTGAAGACACGCTGCTGCTGGTGCTGCCGCGTGTGGGCAGATTACGGAAGGTGGAGTAGCCAAACAGCGCCAGCGCCAGCAGGCCAATGTTCAGCAGCAGCGGTAGCATGATGTTCTGGAAGGTATCCAGCAACAAGGTGCCAAACGGCACCTGCCACACCAGGCGCATACCGGTGGTGTTCAGCGCCGAGGTAATCTCAATGCGTGAGCTATTAAAGTTGATGGCAACGCTGTCGCCCGGATCTTTCTCCTGGCTGCGCTGGGCATTCTGCGCTGGATCGGGCTCGAGACGGAAGCTGTCCAGCGACATGGTCGGCGGAACCAGGTCGTTGATCGGCAAATCGAACGCCACGACGGTCGCCAGGTGCCCCGGCTGATTAAAGGTGGTACGCAGCGTAAAGTAGCGTCCGTTCTGCCAGGCCAGGCGGCGTAATGATGAGAAGGTTTCACGTTCATCCAGCGTGTTGGCTTGCTGGAGCATCTCGGCGCGACGCGAGTCAACAATGCTGCCCACCGTCGATTCTTTAAAGCCGGAAGAGAGATCTTTGAGCGGTAGCGTAGAGATAAGGATCAGGCTGTTGTCCTGACCGTTAAGGTAGTACATCGACCACGGCACATTTTCTGCGCCCCATAGGGTATCGAGATAAGTCGACATTCGCTGGGTAATGTCGAGCGTCGCGCTGTCGTGAGAACCGAAAATCAGCGCTTCGGTTTTACGCCGTGGTTTTTCCAGATAATAGACGTCCTGCTTCAGTCGTGTTTCCTGAAGGCCATCGCCAGGAGCGGCGTTGGTACTGGAAGCGGCAATATTGTCGTAGATTTGCCAGGTGGTGTAGCGCCAGGTATCAATGCGCTTATGTACGGCATGTGTCATATCGACAATCTGGTAGCTCTTGTCTTTCAGCCATGCGTTAACCGCGCTCTGAATCATCACGCCCATCGTCACCAGCAGGACAATGATCATAAGAAGGAAGAAACGCGTGATGCTCCCAGGAAGCAGGGAGAATTTCGTCGGGCTCATCTTGTCGGACTGACTCATTGGCGTGTGTAACCCATCATAACGGCATCTGAATGAGGATATGCTCAAGCTTATAACGCGTTGAGGCATGCAAACCCTGTTTTTGTACTGCAGGCAGTATATACAAAAAATTCACCAGGATGTATCAACGAGGCAAAATCGTCGTGGGTAAGGATGCGGTGATCCGCTGGAACGAAAAGGCGTTTTATTATTTGAGCGCGGGAAAATTCAATATTGGGGATAATCTGTACAATTCAGACTGTATTGTACAATTATTTACCAAATCACAAGGAGAAATAGCACTAAATAACAAGACATTAATTGTTATCGGTGTGCAATGACATTTATTTGGCTGAAAAACGATTAGTTAATAGTCGTTATAATTTACGATGGGTAGCACACGTTGATTAAGTTTGCGTAAAGAAAGGTAAAAAAAACCGGATGCGAAGCATCCGGTGGAAATAGGGGTAAACAGACATTCAGAACTGAATGACGGTAATAAATAAAGTTAATGATGATAGCACTGACTATTTTAGTTATGGGTGAAGGTTTTGTTTTACCATTCAGTGCTATACCTTTTATGTTTTTTAACCTATTGATTTCGTGTATGTATTTTTTCTGTTTTTGATTATTAGTGCTATTTTTATGGTCCTTTTGTGCTTATAAAAGTTCCCTCAAATTTACATTTAGAAACATCTATGTGGATAAATGAAACATTTGAATGGTTTTCGTATCATATTCCTGTTGGATTATTCCTGTTTTTACAGCACAATGGGTCTGCCGACTGATTAATGAGGGTTAATCAGTAAGCAGTGGCATATATAAAGGCATATATATATAACAGAGGGTTAATAACATGAAAGTTAAAGTACTGTCCCTCCTGGTACCGGCTCTGCTGGTAGCAGGCGCAGCAAATGCGGCTGAAATTTATAACAAAGACGGCAACAAATTAGATCTGTACGGTAAAGTCGATGGTCTGCACTACTTCTCCAGCGACAATAGCGCTGACGGCGACCAATCCTACGTTCGTCTGGGCTTCAAAGGCGAAACTCAGGTTAACGACCAGCTGACCGGTTACGGCCAGTGGGAATACAACGTTCAGGCGAACAACACTGAAGGTTCTTCTGACCAGGCATGGACTCGTGTAGGCTTCGCAGGTATCCGCGTTGCTGACGCAGGTTCTTTCGACTACGGTCGTAACTACGGCGTTGTTTACGACGTAACTTCCTGGACTGACGTTCTGCCGGAATTCGGCGGCGACACCTACGGTTCTGACAACTTCATGCAATCCCGTGCTAACGGCGTTGCGACCTACCGTAACACCGACTTCTTCGGTCTGGTTGACGGCCTGAACTTTGCTCTGCAGTACCAAGGTAAAAACGGCAGCGTATCCGGCGAAGGCGCGACTGCTAACGGTCGTCAGGCTCTGAAACAGAACGGTGACGGCTTCGGCGGCTCCCTGACCTACGATCTGGGCGCAGGCTTCAGCATCGGTGGTGCGATCTCTTCTTCTAAACGTACTACCGACCAGAACAACAGCGTTTACGTTGTTCGTGATGAAAACACCGGCGTTCCGACTGGCGCAACCAGCAAAATCTACGGTAGCGGCGACCGCGCTGAAACCTACTCTGCTGGCCTGAAATACGATGCTAACAACATCTATCTGGCAACTCAGTACACCCAGACCTACAACGCAACTCGTTTCGGTGGTTCCCCGAACGCTGGCGTTTACGGTTTTGCTGACAAAGCTCAGAACTTCGAAGTGGTTGCACAGTACCAGTTCGACTTCGGTCTGCGTCCGTCCATCGCTTACCTGCAGTCTAAAGGTAAGAACATCGACAACGGTATCGTGAACTACGGTGACCAGGACCTGCTGAAATACATCGACCTGGGCGCGACTTACTACTTCAACAAAAACATGTCTACCTACGTTGATTACAAAATCAACCTGCTGGACAAAAACGACTTCACTCAGGCCGCTGGTATCTCTACCGATAACATCGTTGCACTGGGTATGGTTTACCAGTTCTAATACTGTTAAGACCATTGCAAAAGGGGCCTTTGGCCCCTTTTTTTGTGCCGAATTTCAGCAAATTAGTGTACTCTTGCGCCGATTGCAGGAGGGTAATAACGGATGGAAATGACTTTTTTACGAATGGCGCTGTTGAGCGTCGTGATTCTGCTGACGGGCTGTGATAACGCCAGCGCGCCGGCGACGCCCAAAGCCGCGGTAACCGTGCTGGAAGGGAAGACTATGGGCACCTTCTGGCGCGTGAGCGTGGTGGGTGTGGATAAGGCCCGGGCGGAAGAGCTCCGTACCAAAGTACAAACCCAACTTGATGGCGACGATCGTCTGCTGTCGACCTGGAAGAATGACTCGGCGCTGATGCGCTTCAACCACTCGCGGAGCACCACGCCGTGGCCGGTCAATGAAGCGATGGCGGATATCGTCACCGAGTCGTTGCGCATTGGGCGTAAAACTCAGGGGGCGATGGACATAACCGTTGGCCCGCTGGTGAACCTCTGGGGCTTTGGCCCGGACAAACAGCCGGTCAGTACGCCAACTCAGGCGCAGATTGACGCTGCGAAAGCGCGTACCGGGCTGGACAAGTTAACCGTTATCAACCGCGCGGACAGGCAGTATCTGCAAAAATCGATCCCCGATCTTTACGTCGATCTTTCTACCGTCGGTGAGGGTTATGCTGCCGATCATCTGGCGCGTCTGATGACTGAAGAAGGTATCTCTCGCTATCTGGTCTCCGTAGGGGGCGCGCTGGTGAGCCGCGGAATGAACGCCGACGGCCAGCCGTGGCGGGTAGCGATTCAGAAACCGACCGACCGGGAAAACGCGGTGCAGGCGATCGTGGATATTAACGGTCATGGCATCAGCACCTCGGGCAGCTACCGCAACTACTATGAACTCGACGGTAAACGCATTTCGCACGTGATCGACCCGCAAACCGGACGCCCGATAACGCACAAGCTGGTGTCGGTGACCGTCATTGCGCCGACCGCACTGGAAGCCGACGCCTGGGATACTGGCCTGATGGTGCTGGGGACCGAAAAAGCCCAGCAGGTGGTGCGCGAGCAGGGGCTGGCAGTGTATATGATAATGAAAGAAGGCGACGGTTTTACCACCTGGATGTCGCCGCAGTTTCGCGCCTTCCTGGTCAACGGGAAAAATTAGAAAGCAAGATTGCGGGTTTTTTATTTCCTCCTTTTAGGCACTGTGGCAGTTACACTAGAAGGAGGAGCCTGTTATGACGATTGATACTCTACACACCGACGAGGCGCGCTGGCAGGCGGTTCTCGATCGCGATGCGAAAGCCGACGGTCAGTTTGTCTTTGCCGTGCTGACCACCGGCATTTTTTGCCGTCCTTCGTGCCGCGCGCGTCATGCGCTGCGTCAGAACGTCCGTTTTTTCAGCGATGCCAGCGCGGCGCTGGCGGGCGGTTTTCGTCCCTGCAAACGCTGTCAGCCGGATGCGCTCTCGCCTGAGCAGCAGAAAATTGCCAAAGTGGCCCACGCCTGTCGGCTGCTGGAGCAGGATAGCCCGGTCACGCTTGACGTGTTGGCGCAGGCGGTCGCGGTCAGCCCGTATCACTTCCATCGCATGTTTAAATCAATAACTGGCGTAACGCCAAAAGCCTGGCAACAGGCCTGGCGCGCAAACCGCCTGCGGGACGCGTTGAGCGAGGGTGAACCGGTGACGCAGGCGGTGCTGGCGGCGGGCTTTCCGTCGAGCAGCAGCTACTATCGCCACGCCGACGCGCTGTTAGGGATGACCGCGCGTACCCGCCGTCGGGGCGGCGAAGCGACGGAGATTCACTATACCGTCGGTAAGTGCTCGCTAGGGCGCTGCCTGGTGGCGCTCAGTGAGCGCGGCGTGTGCGCCGTATTGCTGGGGGACGATGAGGCTAGCCTGCTTAGCGAGCTACAACAGAGTTTTCCGGCGGCCAGGCTGCTGGTTGCCGGGGCGGAAGTCCGCGAGACAACTTCCGCTGTGATGGCGAGCCTCGAGTCGCGCGCGGCGGCGATGAGCTTACCGTTAGATATCCGCGGCACCGCGTTTCAGCAGCAGGTCTGGCAGGCGCTACGCGCCATTCCGTTCGGTGAAACCCGCAGCTACCAGCAGGTGGCAGAGGCTATTGGCAAGCCGAAAGCGGTGCGTGCGGTGGCCAGCGCCTGTGCGGCGAACCGGCTGGCGATACTGGTGCCCTGTCACCGGGTGGTGCGTGGCGACGGCAGCCTGTCGGGATACCGCTGGGGCGTGGCCCGTAAAGCCCGATTGCTTGCGCGTGAAAAAGAACAGGAGAGCGAATGTTAGATTTGTTTGCCGACGAGGCGCCGTGGTCGGAACCGTTGGCGCCTGGCGCGGTGATCCTACGCCGGTTCGCGCGGGCGCACAGCACCGCGCTACTGGCGGCTATCGAGCAGGTGGCGGCGGTCTCGCCATTTCGTCATATGGTCACGCCGGGCGGCTATACCATGTCGGTGGCGATGACCAACTGCGGCCCGCTTGGCTGGAGTACGGACCGTCATGGCTACTGCTACGCCGCCGTTGATCCGCAGAGCGGAAAACCCTGGCCCGCGATGCCGGACTGTTTTCGCCAACTGGCGCAGGAGGCAGCAACTGGCGCGGGTTACCCCACGTTTAACCCCGATGCCTGCTTAATTAACCGTTACCAGCCGGGGGCGAAGCTGTCGCTGCATCAGGATAAAGACGAAGCCCGGTTGGACGCGCCAATCGTGTCGGTTTCGCTCGGCCTGCCTGCGGTGTTTCAGTTCGGTGGTCTGAATCGCAGCGATCCGCTGCAACGCGTGCTGCTTGAGCATGGCGATGTGGTGGTGTGGGGCGGTGAGTCGCGGCTGTTTTATCACGCGATTCTGCCGCTCAAAGAGGGGAGCCACCCGCAGGTCGGCCCGTGGCGCTATAACCTGACCTTCCGCCGTGCCGCGGAATGACAAATAAAAATAAGAATTATTCTTGATGTAGTCTGTCAGCAGTTTACACTGCTGGCTGTTTTTTCTTGCCCTGGTCATTGCTATGGAACTTCTGTTACTTGTCTGGCGTCAGTATCGCTGGCCTTTTATCGGCGTTATCGTCTTAAGCCTGTTGAGCGCCGCGCTCGGTATCGGGCTTATCGCATTTATTAACGTACGTCTGATTGAGACGGTTGATACCACGCTTGCCGTACTGCCGGAATTTCTTGGTTTGCTGCTGCTGCTGATGGCGGTCACGCTGGGTTCACAGCTGGCGCTGACCACGCTCGGCCACCATTTTGTCTATCGCCTGCGCCGGGAATTTATCAAACGGATCCTCGATACCCAGGTGGAGCGCGTCGAGAAGCTGGGCAGTGCTGCGTTGCTGGCGGGGCTGACCAGCGATATCCGTGCGATCACCATCGCTTTCGTGCGTTTGCCGGAGCTGGTGCAGGGGATCATCCTGACCGTGGGTTCCGCGGCCTATCTGGCGATGTTGTCGAGCAAAATGCTGCTGATTACCGCCCTGTGGATGGCGTTGACCATCTGGGGTGGCTTCGTGCTGGTGGCGCGAGTGTATAAACATATGGCGACACTCCGTGAAACCGAGGATCGGCTGTACGACGATTACCAGACGGTGCTGGAAGGGCGCAAAGAGCTGACCCTGAATCGCGAGCGCGCGGAGTACGTCTTCGAACAAAAATTCACGCCGAATGCCAAAGACTATCGCCACCATATCGTGCGGGCCGACACCTTCCATCTGAGCGCGGTCAACTGGTCAAATATCATGATGCTGGGGGCCATTGGGCTGGTGTTCTGGATGGCGAACAGCCTCGGCTGGGCTGACACCAACGTTGCCGCTACTTACTCGCTCACGCTGTTGTTCCTGCGCACGCCGCTGCTGTCGGCGGTGGGCGCGCTGCCCACGCTGCTGAGCGCGCAGGTGGCGTTCAATAAACTGAATAAATTCGCGCTGGCGCCGTATCAGGAAACTTTCCCGCAGCCGACGGCGCACCCGAACTGGCAGACGCTGGAACTGCGCGATGTGACCTTCCACTATGAAGACAACACCTTCGCGGTTGGCCCGCTGAACCTGACGCTCAAGCGTGGCGAGTTGGTCTTTCTGATTGGCGGCAACGGCAGCGGTAAATCGACGTTGGCGATGCTGCTGACCGGGCTGTATCAACCGATATCCGGGCAGATTCTGCTGGACGGTCAGCCGCTGGCGGCCGATAAGCCGGAAGACTACCGCAAGCTGTTCTCGGCGGTGTTTACCGATGTCTGGTTGTTTGACCAGCTATTAGGCCCGGAAGGCAAGAACGCGGACCCGGCGCTGATTGAGAAATGGCTGACTCAGCTACAGATGACGCACAAGATTAAGCTGGAGGACGGGCGCATTCTGGATCTGAAGCTGTCAAAAGGGCAGAAGAAGCGCGTGGCGCTGCTGCTGGCGCTGGCGGAAGAACGCGACATCATTATGCTTGATGAGTGGGCCGCCGATCAGGATCCGCACTTCCGCCGCGAGTTCTACCAGATATTGTTGCCGCTGATGCAACAGATGGGGAAAACCATTTTTGCTATCAGCCATGACGATCACTACTTTATTCATGCCGATCGTCTGCTGGAAATGCGCAATGGTCAGCTGAGTGAACTGGTGGGCGAGGAGCGTGAACGCGCTTCCCGCGACGCCGTCGCCCGTACCGCCTAACGTTTTTTTTGCCGCTCTGCCGATTTTTTCACCGTACGGGCGGCTTGTTTAAACTTTTTTACATCTCTCCGCGCTATGCTTAATTCGCCCGGCCATCCGGCTGGGCGACGTCTCACGAATAAGGATTATTCATGTCTCTGTTGAAAAAGAACAGCGCCCGCCTGCGCGATGAAGAGCGTCAGCGCCTGATCTGGCTGCTGACCACCGATAAAGCGGTAACTTCCGCGCTGCTGGGCAAACTCACGCTCGCCGAGCAGTACGATGAAGGCACCCTGGTTGACGACCTCGCTGAAGTCGGCAGCTTAGTGGCGCACCTGCCGCCGCCGGATCTCGCCGATACCCTGGAAGCGTTACCGTCCGAAGAGCGCCATGCATTGTGGAACATGGTCGAAGACGATCGTCGCGGGAAGGTGTTGCTGGAAGCATCGGAGAACGTCTGGGACGACCTCATCGAAGATATGAGCGACCGGGCGTTGCTCGATGCATTGCAAACGCTGGATATCGACGAACAGATTTACCTGGTGCAGCACCTGCCGCGCGACCTGACCGGACGCCTGCTGGCGTCGATGTCGCCGGAAGAGCGTGCGCGCGTACGTCAGGTGATGAACTACGCCCACGAGCAGGTGGGGTCGATCATGGAGTTCGAGGTGATTACCATTCGCCCGGACGTCACGTTGGCCTCGGTGCAGCGCTTTTTGCGCCGCCTGGGTAAAATGCCGGAGAACACCGATAAACTGTTCGTTATCCAGCGCGATCAGACGTTGATTGGCGAGCTGGAGCTGAAAACCATCCTGCTCAATTCAGCGGACAAGTTTGTGCATGAGGTGATGGAATCCGATCCGGTCGCCTTCCATCCGGAAGAAAAATCAGAAATCGTGGCTCGTACCTTCGAACGTGACAACTTAATCAGCGCCGCGGTGATTGATTCACAGGGTAAGCTGATGGGGCGTCTGACCATCGATGAGATCGTTGACGTCGTCTATGAAGAGACCGACAGCGATCTGCGTCGTATGGGCGGTCTGAGCAGTGAAGAAGACGTGTTTGCGCCGGTGACGAAAGCGGTGAAAACCCGCTGGGCGTGGCTGGCCATCAACCTCTGTACTGCGTTTATCGCCTCGCGCGTGATTGATGGATTTGAACACACCATTTCGCAGCTGGTGGCGTTGGCCTCGTTAATGCCGATCGTCGCGGGCATTGGCGGTAATACCGGTAACCAGACGATTACTATGATCGTGCGCGCGCTGGCTTTACAGCATATTCAGCCGGGTAACTTCTCGTTCCTGATCCTGCGTGAGATGGGGGTGGCGCTGATTAACGGTATCGTCTGGGGCGGCATTATGGGCACTGTGACCTGGCTACTGTATGACGATCTGGCGCTCGGCGGTGTGATGACGCTGGCGATGATCCTGAACCTGCTGGTGGCGTCGATTATGGGGGTGCTGATCCCGATGATCATGGCTAAGCTTGGGCGCGACCCGGCGGTCGGCTCGAGCGTGATGATCACCGCGATCACCGACACCGGCGGTTTCTTTATTTTTCTGGGGCTGGCGACGGTGTTTCTGCTTTAAGCTTCGCACGATGCTTCAGGCGTGCAGGCACGATCGCCATCATGATGATCCCCGCCAGTACGCCAATCGCCAGATTACCGGTACTGACCGTTGCGCCAACGGTGACCAGCATCACCAGCGTTTCCGGCCACGGCGCACGCTTGAGCGTCGCGGGCTGGAGGCTTGGCCAGCTAAAGGTCTTAACGGCCACAATCACCATAATCCCCGCCAGTACCGCCATCGGTATCTTCGCCATCACTTCGCTTAACGCGGTCACCAACAGCAGCAGCACCAGCGCGGCGGCAATCGTTGAAACGCGGCTGCGGCCTTTTCCCATCTCCACGTTGACGATGGTCTGACCGATCATCGCGCAGCCGGCAATACCGCCGTAGCAACCGGCCAGCATATTGGCGATACCCAGACCTGCGCTTTCACGCGTTTTGTTGGACGGCGTGGCGGTGAGGTCGTCCACCAGTTTCGCCGTGAGCAGGGATTCCATCAGCCCGACGAAGGCGATACTCAGCGCGCAGGGCCAGATAATTTGCAGCGTTTGCAGGTTAAAAGGCACTAACCATGGAGTCAGCCCCGGCAGGCCGCCGTTCATTGAACCCGCGTCACCGACGGTGGGTAGGGTCTGCCCGCTGGTCACGGTAAACAGCGTCAGTAGCACGACGGCAACCAGTGGGGAAGGGATGCTTTTCATTACGCGCGGTAGCCACAGTACGATAAGTATCGTGGCGGCAAACAGCGCGACAATAAGCGGGCTTCTGCTCCAGAAGTGCGGCACCTGGGCAAAGAAAATCAGAATACCGAGCGCGTTAACGAAACCCGTCATTACAGACTGGGGAATAAAGCGCATCAGTTTCGCCATGCCGCACAGAGCAAACAAAATTTGAATGATGCCGGCCAACAAAACCGCAGGTAAAATGTAGGCCACGCCGTGTACGTGGACCATCGGGCCGATAACCAGCGCGACCGAACCCGCGGCTGCCGTGACCATCGCCGGGCGTCCGCCAAGGAACGACATGCTCAGGCACAGCACGACCGAGGCGATCAGGCTAACTTTAGGGTCAACGCCAGCAATCACCGAAAACGAGATCACTTCAGGGATCAGTGCCAGAGCGGTAATGACGCCAGCCAGGATTTCGCGGGTGAGCAGAGATGGCGAGCGCAGAATGCTTAATGAGGAGATGTTCGACATAGGTTATTCGCAGGTTATCGATGGCCGGTTTTCTATAAGCCACAGCTTCCGTGCGTACCATCACAAAGGGGGGAATAATACCGCTTCCCGTCACATTCTACTAGTACCAAATCTCATTTTCTGTACACATTTATTAAACATTTTAATAACAGATCTCAAAACTCAACTTAAATTTTAAACAATATTTAAATTTTCCCGTCCTGGTGGTAACGTAACCGTACGGATGTTTTTACCTGCGTGTAACAACTCGACAGTCAAGTAAGGCCCCCTACGATGAAAAAAAAGATAGCTGTACCCAACTCACAGAAATCGGGTACCGAGAAGACTTCTGTGGCGAATAAGGCGAAAGCTCGTGCAGTTCACGAGACGGATGTATTGCTGATCGGTGGCGGAATTATGAGCGCTACGCTGGGTACGTGGCTGCAGGAGCTTGAACCAGACTGGTCGATTACCATGGTTGAGCAAATGGAGAGCGTTGCGGAAGAGAGCTCAAACGGCTGGAACAATGCCGGTACCGGGCACTCGGCGCTAATGGAACTGAACTACACTCCGCAAAAAGCTGACGGCTCTGTCAGCATTGAAAAAGCCATTGATATTAACGAAGCGTTCCAGATTTCTCGTCAGTTCTGGGCGCATCAGGTCACACGCGGCGTGCTGACGCAGCCGAAAAGCTTTATCAATACCGTGCCGCACATGAGCTTTGTGTGGGGCGATGACAACGTCAACTTCCTGCGCGCCCGCTACCGTGCGTTGCAGAAGAGCCCGCTGTTTAACGGCATGCGCTATTCCGAAGACCACGAGCAGATCAAAGCGTGGGCGCCGCTGGTGATGGAAGGGCGCGATCCGCAGCAGAAAATCGCCGCTACGCGTACCGAAGCCGGCACCGACGTGAACTACGGCGAGATCACTCGTCAGTTGATCAATGCGTTGAAAAAGCGTGATGGTTTTTCGCTCCAGTTGAACACCGTGGTCCGCCGTTTCCGTCGTAACGCAGATAACAGCTGGAGCGTGACGGTTTCAGACGCTAACAACAGCCATGAAAAACGCACGATTAAAGCGAAGTTTATCTTTATTGGCGCGGGCGGGGCGGCGCTGAAGTTGCTGCAACAAACCAAAATCCCGCAGGCAAAAGAGTATGCGGGCTTCCCGGTTGGTGGTCAGTTCCTGGTGTGCGAGAACCCGGAAGTGGTGAATCACCATCTGGCGAAAGTCTATGGCCAGGCCTCCGTGGGCGCACCACCGATGTCGGTACCGCATATCGATACGCGTATTATCGACGGTAAACGCGTGGTGCTGTTTGGGCCGTTCGCCACTTTCTCCACGCGCTTCCTGAAAAATGGTTCGCTGTGGGACCTGCTGGCGTCTACCAATAAATCCAACATTTTGCCGATGCTTAACGTGGGCCTGGATAACTTCGATCTGGTCAAATATCTGGTTAGCCAGGTGCTGCAGAAAGATAAAGATCGTCATGCTGCGTTGCGCGCCTACTACCCGATGGCGAAAAAGCAGGACTGGCGTCTGTGGCAGGCAGGCCAGCGTGTACAGATTATTAAGCGCGATGCCCGCATTGGCGGCGTGCTGCGTTTGGGTACCGAAGTGGTGAGCGACGATGAAGGTACCGTTGCCGCGCTGCTGGGCGCATCGCCAGGCGCGTCTACCGCGGCGCCGATCATGCTGGAACTGATGGAGAAAGTGTTTAAGGATAAGATGCAAACTGCTGAATGGCAGAGCAAGATTCGCGCGGTGGTGCCAACTTATGGCTCAACGCTGACCGAAAACCCGCACCTGATTGAACAAACGCTGGCCTACACCAGTGAGGTACTGGGTCTGCGTCATGAATCGCCGCGTGAAGCGGATCCGGTTCCGGCTGTTCAGACGACACCGAAAGCCGTGCCGGTGAAAGAGGTTGCTGATATCGCGCTGTAAATGCGGGACAGGTTATTATCAGGCTGTAAAAAAAACCGGCATCGCCGGTTTTTTTATCATCTTTTTTAAACCACCTCCTGGGGAGATGGCGAGCGTTCATTAACGCACTTCGGCGTTATGTACCGTTTCCTGGGCTTCCCAGATGCGGTATCTGACTTCCACATTTTCCGGGGCGTAAACCACGATCGGCAGCTTGCTGTTGTAGCGCAGCATGCCATCGTCACCCAACGAAGCGGTGATGAATTTCTTGGTTTTTTTCTGGTCAGGGCAGGCCATCATCGTTGACATCGGGCCGCTGACTTTCTCTACCACGTAGTAGTCATAACCCCAGCCTTCCAGCGTTTTGCTTTCCAGCTCGGCGCCCAGACGCTGATGGTTGCAGTCAACCTCCAGCGTTTTACCAATCAATAACTCTACCTTATAGGCCGACTCATCCTTCTGCGCCGGTAACTGAATGACCTGACGCTTCATACCTTTCTCAGCCTGCGGGTAAGGGGCAACTTTTTCCAGCGGCTGTTCTGCGGCCCAGGCGCTGCTGGATACGCAAGCGATGGCGAGTAATGAAGCGGCAAGCTTATGTGATTTTTTCACTGTTCATCCTTTTTTATCAGTTGTAACGAGGAAAGCATAGCATTCCTGAGGTGAATGGTAATCGTCTTTTACTGTATTTTGCATTAGGAATGGTTCTATATTTTGTGTTTTTGTTGTTTTATGAGTGTTTGATGCTGCTTTCTTGTGTTTTTTGTCTGCTTTTATGCTTGTTTTTGAAGGGGTGTTTATTCTTTATACTTTTCGACTAATCTTGCAAAGGCCGAGAAAAGATGAAAAAGAACAAAGGGATAAAGGAATAAGCAGAACCAGGTATCTTATTCTGAATGGCTTATCAACAGTATTAACGCATCATTTTTTAAACAAAAAATTATCTTAATTAGATACATAAATTTGTCACCATGTATATGTGACTTATAGCACTTTCGGATGAAATAAAAGGCGTATTTAAATTGATTTAAATCAATCATGGTTGAATATCATTCATTTTCATAATTAATTAATTCGCGTCGTAAAATAAAAATAGTGTATGTTTATTTCATTATGTGACTGTTTGTATTTTAATTATTGTTAATGGTGATGGTTTATGTTTGTTAATAAATTATTGATAGTGGTTTCTTTATTGGGTACCACAGTGGCTTACGCTGCTGATGATATGGTTGCCGCGCAACAACAAGTTGCTCATGCTCAACGTATGCTGGATGCGGCACAAGGCGATGTTGATTCTGTAAATGCGAATTATGGTCATGGTACTGTTGTGGGCTGGGCGCAAGCGGCCAGTGAGGCGGGGGCGTTACGTTCACAGGCCCAGGCCGATTTGAAAGCGGCACAAGATAATCTTGCTAACGTGTCAGCTAACACCATGAATGTCGCGGCTTCAAGCCTTAATCCGGCAACTAAGGTCCAAACCAAAAATGGTGTTGTCGCCGCGGGATCTCTCCCCCCAACAACACAAGTTGCTATTGCCTACCACAGTGTATTTAGCAAACCAGCGCACGGTGGAAATAGCCATTCTTCAGGCTTTGATCATGGCGAGCATGGAACCGGCAACGGTGCCAACAATGCCGCCAACTCTCACAGCGCTCATGGTTTAGGTGGTGGAGATCATATCGGTGGCGGTCGTACAGGTGGGGGTTTCCACTACTGAGGTTAAGGGGGTGTAGGATAGTTTCGATATCTCTTTAAATATTATCAGTTTGTTTTTTGCTACACCGGCAAATAAAGGGCTACAACGTAGCCCTTTATATTTATCGAGATAATAGCACTATTGGATTATCGTTGACATCTTTGTAAATTATTTTTGATATATTTTTTGGGTTGAATTTCGAGGTGAAACCAATGATGTTCATATCATATATTTCATTGATTTCATTTGATTTTATGTTCTCTTTCTTACCATTGTGATCAATGATGATTAAACGATAGTTACTTTCGCTTTTTACAAAATCAGAAGGGCTAATATCTAAAGCAATTGTTGAACCTGAATAAAGCTTATCTTTTCCAAGGTATAAGCTATTAATCCCTGAGTGGTGTATAGGATACCTGTTTCCTGTCAGAATAACAGAAAAGTCATATTTCATAATATGAGCATTAATTGGCTTTTTAGAACCGAAATATTTTGCTATGTTAGCAGGGTTATGGAATAAGTTAATAGAGTCACCGGCTCTTAAGGTTTTGGGGAAGTAATACTTAGGAACAGTGATGTTTTTATCTTTTTCTAAAAGACCTTTATATACTTCATAGTTTCTTATTTTCACTTGATTGTTAACAGTGATATAAGAGTATAACATTTCTGG
>NZ_CBDKZX010000067.1:0-21355 GCF_965301105.1 Kluyvera sp. | reverse complement strand
GACACCCCGATCGACTACCTGAACTCTCACGGTACCTCCACCCCGGTAGGCGACGTGAAAGAACTGGGCGCTATCCGTGAAGTGTTCGGCGACAACAGCCCGGCTATCTCCGCAACGAAAGCGATGACCGGTCACTCTCTGGGCGCCGCTGGCGTACAGGAAGCGATCTACTCTCTGCTGATGCTGGAAAACGGCTTTATCGCCCCGAGCATCAACATTGATGAGATGGACGAGCAGGCGGCTGGCCTGAACATCGTCACTGAACCGACCGATCGCAAACTGACCACCGTGATGTCCAACAGCTTCGGCTTTGGCGGCACCAACGCCACGCTGGTGATGCGTAAGCTGTAATTTTTACGGCGGATAAGAAAAAGGAGCCTTCTGGCTCCTTTTTTTATGCGTTGACAACGGCCTGAAAGAACAGGCAAACTCGCGGCTCAACATTATCATCATGATAATGCGTAAGCGTTTAACGTCATCCGACGCACCTTAATCCTGATCGCCAGGTAGAGGGGGCGTGGCTACAGATCCTCGCCTTACTCAGCATTCGGAGTAAAGCATGACCGCAGTAACTCAAACTGAAAGTACTTCTTCATCCAACGTGTCGCTTTTTCGCATCGCGTTCGCGGTGTTTTTGACCTATTTAACCGTCGGTATTCCGCTGCCGGTCATTCCGCTATTTGTTCACCAGGAACTGGGCTACGGTAACACCATGGTGGGTATCGCCGTGGGCATTCAGTTCTTCGCCACGGTATTAACCCGTGGCTACGCCGGGCGTCTTGCCGATCAGTACGGCGGCAAGCGTTCTGCCCTACAGGGCATGTTTGCCTGTGCCTTTGCCGGAGCGGCGTGGCTTGGCGCGGCACTGTTGCCGGTGGATACGATGGTCAAATTTGGCCTGTTGATTGTCGGGCGCTTAATTCTTGGCTTCGGTGAAAGCCAGTTGCTGACCGGCACGCTCACCTGGGGGATGGGGCTGGTTGGCCCGAAGCGTTCCGGTAAAGTGATGTCGTGGAACGGGATGGCGATTTTTGGCGCGCTGGCGGCCGGTGCGCCGTTGGGGCTGTATATCAACAGCCGCTATGGCTTTGCCGTGCTGGCTGGCGTCACGATGGCGTTGCCTTTGCTGGCCTGGGCCTTTAACGGCTCGGTGCGTAAGGTGGCGGCGATGGCCGGGGAACGTCCGTCGTTGTTCAGCGTGATTGGCCTTATCTGGAAACCGGGCTTGGGGCTGGCGCTACAGGGCGTGGGCTTTGCGGTGATTGGCACTTTCGTCTCACTGTACTTTGTCAGCAAAGGCTGGTCGATGGCGGGCTTCACCTTGACGGCCTTCGGTGGCACCTTCGTGTTGGTGCGTATTTTGTTTGGCTGGATGCCTGACCGCTTTGGCGGCGTGAAGGTGGCGGTCGGCTCACTGCTGGTGGAAACCGTTGGTCTGCTGCTGCTGTGGCTGGCGCCCGACGCATGGTATGCGCTGGCCGGCGCGGCTTTAACCGGGGCCGGTTGCTCGCTGATCTTTCCGGCGCTGGGGGTGGAAGTGGTTAAGCGCGTGCCGCAGCAGGTACGTGGGACGGCGCTCGGTGGCTATGCCGCGTTCCAGGACATCGCGCTCGGCGTCTCCGGGCCGCTGGCGGGCATGCTGGCCACCTCGTTCGGCTATGCGTCCGTGTTTCTCGGCGGAGCCATTGCCGCCATACTGGGAATTGGCGTCACGCTGTGGTCGTTCCGCAAATAGCGTTTATCGGCTGGCTCTGCGCACCTGCGAGCCGGTCGTCGCTTTGCGCGGCAGAAAATATTTCACCTGGAACTCGAACATGTTGGTGTAGAGAATGGAGTAATCGATAGGGTTTTGCTGCTCATCGACGGCCTGAGTCTGCATCCTGACTATCGGATCCAGCGCACTAATGTGCAGGAGCTGCGCTACCTCTGGCGACGGCAAAATCGGCTGGATAGATTCATAACAACCCAGAATTTTCACCCCACACTCATTCTCGATATAAGCAAATTTGGAGTTCTTCATGTGGGCGATCGTCAGGTCGGGAAAACGGCTGGCGGAAAGCCAGGTTTCCTCCACCTGCATGGCGATATTGTCGATAAAGCGCAGCCGTTTGGCGTAATAAACCGGTTCGCCGTGGCTGACTCTCAGACTGGTGGCGATATCGTCCGATGCGCGCTGAAGCTCAAACTTCAGGATCTGACTCGTGGGTGTTTTACCTTCATTGCGGGCAATTTCAGTAAAGCTGTCGAGGTGCGTCAGCGACGCCTGAAAATGTTTGTTCCGCAGGTAGGTTCCCGAACCGTGCCGCCGTTCAATCATCCCTTCCTCTTCCAGCGTTTTTAACGCCTTGCGTAAGGTATTGCGCGAAACATCATAAAGCGCCGCCAGCTCTTTTTCCGAGGGGAGAAGATCGCCCACATTGTAGATTGAGCTGTTTAATCTGTTTTTCAGCAAATTTATGATGTTCTGATATACCACTTTTGAACCTCCTTAAATCCTTTTTAAACAACTGGTTATAAAATCACTTTGGCGACGACGGGCCAACACGTTCAACTATTTCCCGATTATTGAACAACTTAGGCATGGTTAACTGTGATCGAAATACGGGTTACGAAAATTAACAATAATTAAAGTGATCGTCAATTAATGACCTTTTTACCAATATTCTCGCCAGATATGAGAAATGGTGCAGTTATTAAATGAATTATGCCTAATCATTTTATTTTAAATTTAAGGGTTCACTATGGGTTTAATGAATTCATTTGAACGAGGGATGGAAAAAATCCTTGTTCCGGTTGCGATAAAATTGAATTCGCAGATACACGTTTCGGCTATTCGGGATGCTTTTATTTTGTCATTCCCGATAGTCATGGCCAGCTCGCTGATTATCCTTATCAACTTTGCCATTCTCTCGCCGGATGGTTTTATCGCCAGTATTTTACATTTAGGCACCTTATTCCCTAATCTGGCCGACGCGCAGCAAATTTTTACGCCGGTGATGAACGGTTCGGTCAATATTATGGCTGTGCTGATTACTTTCCTCGTGGCGCGCAATATGGCGATCAGCTATCAGCAGGATGACTTGCTGTGCGGCCTGACGGCAATTGGCGCGTTCTTCGTGGTGTATACTCCGTATGTGATTATTGACGGCCAGGCCTATCTCACCACCAAATATCTCGGGCCTCAGGGGCTGTTTGTGGCGGTGATTGTGGCGCTGATTTCCAGCGAAATATTCTGTCGCCTGGCCCGAAACCCGAAGGTGGCTATCACGATGCCCGACGCGGTACCGCCGGCGGTGGCGCGCTCTTTTAAGGTGCTATTACCTATCTTTTTCGTGATGATCTTCTTCTCGGTGTTGAACTACCTGCTATCAAAAATCTCGCCAAACGGGCTGAACGATCTTATCTACACCCTGATTCAGGCGCCGCTGAAGGATATGGGCACCAATATCTTTACCGTGTTGATTCTCGGGCTGGTGGCTAACTTCCTGTGGATCCTCGGTATTCATGGGCCGAATACGGTTGCCGCCATTCGCGAAACCATTTTCTCAGAAGCGAACCTGGAGAACCTGTCGTATGCCGCCTCCCACGGTTCAACCTGGGGTGCGCCGTATCCGATTACCTGGACCGGCATCAACGATGCCTTCGCCAACTGCGGCGGCTCCGGGATGACGCTGGGCTTGCTGCTGGCCATTTTTATCGCCTCTCGCCGGAAGGACTACCGCGACTTAGCGAAAATGGCCTTTGTGCCAGGCCTGTTCAACATTAACGAACCGGTGATGTTCGGCCTGCCGATCGTACTGAACCCGATTCTGGTGATCCCGTTTATTCTGGTGCCGTTCGTCAACTCACTGATTGGCTATTTCTTTATCACGCTGGAGATTATTCCGCCGATTGCCTATGCGGTACCGTGGACGACGCCGGGGCCGCTGATCGCCTTCTTCGGCACCGGCGGCAACTGGATGGCGCTATTTGTTGGCGTATTGTGTCTGGTGGTGGCGACGCTTATCTATCTGCCGTTCGTGATTGCCGCGAATAAAGTGAATATGTCAGCAGCAGAACAGAATACATAACGTCCTGGTGTGGATATTCCTTCGCTCTGCAATAGCCGCCGCGGAGTGGGGGATTATCAGGGGAAGTGATGCTCTGGCTGGCAATATTATTCCAATAACCCAGGGACGTGAGTCAACTCAGACGTCACGACCTGGGTTTTTAATTTTCGGAACAGGAATCTTCTTGCTGACCACCATAAGGCGGAGAGGAGGGCGCTGAACTTACAACACCAGCCACAGCAGCATCGCCACGACAACCAGCACCACCAGGGCCAGCCCCGGACGTGCGGATAGCGATTTCAGCGTGGTGATAACCGGCGCGAACGGCGCGTAGATTGGCTGAAGATCGCGCGCTTCCAGGGTATGGGCGTGGGCCACGCGTTCGCGCTCGATACGTTTAAGGAACAGCAGATTCAGCAACTCCTGCACCTGCACCTGGGTCAGCACCGTCTGCGGGGTGGCGTTCCAGTTTTGCTGGGCGAAATCGCGAAGCGCTTGTCCTTCCTGCGGCTCCAGCGGTTGTTTGAGCGCTGCCTGCAAAACGTTGAGCGTTGGGGCAGGATGCGTACTGAGGGTCAGGCGCGCCTGCAGTAGCGTGACCAGCGCGTTAAAGTGTTTCGCGGGTAACGGGTCGCCGGACTTCACGCCGGAAAGCTCAAGCAGCGACTGCCAGATCAGCTTGGTAGAGTCGCCAGTGGCGGCGGAAACCTTAGTCACCAGCTGATTCAGGGTATTGTGCTCGGCAGGCAGCAGGGGACGATCGGTCGCCGGGCGCTGCTGAGGCTGCGGAATAGAAAGCTGCCCTTGTTGAAGCAACTGCAGGACGTTTTTCAACTGCTGCGGCGTCAATTGGCTGAGGGCCGTTTGCCCGTACTGTTGACGGATATAGTCGCTGACGGCCTGGCGATTATTGCCCTGATTCAGCAGTTCAGTCAGTTGCGACAGCGTCTGGCGCGTGCTGAGCTTTTGTTCGGCAGTACCAATACGTTGATTCAGATTCTGCTCGGCGGCAGGAAAGTGGCGCGCCAGCAGCGGCGTGTCGTTTTTCAGCCCCAGATCGTGTTTTACGCCCGCCCAAACCTCAGCATTCTGCTGCGAGGTCATCGCTATTAAGCGCGTGATCAGTCGTTCCAGCACCGTGCGTTGCTGGGTACTAAGCGGCTGTTCTCCGGCAGGAGAGAGCGGAGTGGGGCCTGTCCCCGGAGGGCGCGCGGGCATACCTGAAATGGGTTGCGTCATGATTGATCCTTTCCAAACCGAATACTGATGCCCGGCGCAAGTATGCCTGGCGGCCAGATTATGGCACACTTCCCCGGTTTACTCTCGTTCTCAGACAGGTACTGAACCGTGAAAATCCTCGTTGATGAAAATATGCCCTACGCCCGCGAACTTTTTAGCCGTTTGGGTGAGGTTAAGGCTGTCCCCGGCCGCCCGATCCCGACCGAGGCGTTAACCGATGCCGATGCGCTGATGGTCCGCTCGGTGACAAAGGTGAATGAAGCGCTGCTGGGCGATAAGGCGATTAAGTTCGTTGGCACCGCGACGGCGGGCACCGATCACGTCGATCAGGCGTGGCTGGAACAGGCAGGGATTGGTTTCTCCGCCGCACCGGGGTGTAACGCGATTGCTGTCGTTGAGTACGTATTTTCTGCGCTGTTGATGCTGGCCGAGCGCGATGGTTTTGCGCTGGCCGACCGCACCGTGGGTATTGTTGGCGTGGGTAACGTAGGCGGACGCCTGCAAAAACGGCTGGAAGCCCTGGGCATCAAAACGCTGCTCTGCGATCCGCCACGCGCCGACAACGGCGAAGAGGGCGATTTCCGTTCGTTGGACGAGCTGGTGGCGCAGGCCGACGTGCTGACTTTCCACACGCCGCTGTATAAAGATGGCCCGTATAAGTCGCTACATCTGGCCGACGAGGCGCTGATTGCCAGCCTGAAACCGGGCGCTATTCTCATCAACGCCTGCCGCGGCCCGGTGGTGGATAACGCCGCGCTGCTGAAATGCCTGAACGCCGGGCAGCAACTGAGCGTGGTGCTCGACGTCTGGGAACCGGAGCCGGATCTCAACCTGGCGCTGCTGGATAAAGTCGACCTCGGCACTTCGCATATTGCGGGCTACACCCTGGAAGGGAAAGCGCGTGGCACCACCCAGGTGTTTGAAGCCTATAGCCAGTTTATCGGTCAGCCGCAGGAAGTGGCGCTTTCGTCGCTGCTGCCCGCGCCGGAATTCGGACGGATTAGCCTCCACGGTCCGCTCGATCAGCCTACGCTGAAAAGACTGGTGCATTTGGTGTATGATGTGCGCCGCGATGACGCGCCGCTGCGGAAAGTGGCGGGGATCCCGGGTGAATTCGACAAGCTGCGCAAAAATTACCTTGAGCGTCGCGAATGGTCATCGCTGACCGTCGAGTGTGATGACGCCGACGCAGCCGCGCTGCTGCAAAAACTCGGGTTTAACGCCGTACACTGTTAATGTCTTCTTAATGCCTCTGCCGGATACTCCGGCAGAGCCGCTTTTTTTCTGGAGTAAATCACCATGTCTGAAGGCTGGAATATTGCCATCCTGGGCGCAACCGGCGCCGTAGGCGAAGCCCTGCTTGAAACCCTTGCTGAACGTCAGTTCCCGGTGGGTGATATCTACGCGCTGGCGCGCACCGACAGCGCGGGTGAACATCTGCGTTTTAACGGTAAATCGGTAAGAGTGCAGGACGCGGCGGAGTTTGACTGGACGCAGGCGCAGCTGGCGTTCTTCGCGGCTGGCGTGGAAGCCAGCGCCACCTACGTTGAAGAGGCCACTAACGCTGGCTGTCTGGTTATCGATCTTAGCGGCCTGTTTGCGCTGGAGCCGGACGTACCGCTGGTGGTGCCGGAGGTGAACCCATTTGTGCTGGCCGATTATCGCAACCGTAATGTGATTGCGGTGGCGGACAGCCAGACCAGCCAACTGCTGGCAGCGCTGAAGCCGCTGATTGATGACGGCGGCCTGTCGCGCATCAACGTGACCAGCCTGATCTCCGCCTCGGCGCACGGTAAAAAAGCCGTCGACGCCCTGGCCGGGCAGAGCGCCAAGCTGTTGAACGGTATTCCAATCGATGAAGATGATTTCTTTGGCCGCCAGCTGGCGTTCAACATGCTGCCGATGCTGCCGGATCGTGAAGGCGCGGTGAGCGACGAACGTCGCATTGTTGATCAGGTGCGTAAAATCATGCAGGACGACGCTCTGATGATCTCCGCCAGCTGCATTCAGTCGCCGGTGTTCTACGGTCATGCGCAGATGGTGACGTTTGAAGCCATGCGTCCGCTGTCGGCGGAAGAGGCGCGAGACGCCTTTGCGCGCGGCGAAGATATTGTGCTGTCTGAGGAGCGCGAATTCCCGACTCAGGTCGGTGATGCCACCGGTAGCGCCCATCTGTCCGTGGGCTGTGTGCGTAACGATTACGGCATGCCGGAGCAGGTTCAGTTCTGGTCGGTGGCGGATAACGTTCGCTTTGGCGGCGCGCTGATGGCGGTGAAAATCGCCGAGAAACTGGTGCAGGAGTATCTGTACTGATGTCTGAAATGGAGCAACTGCCGGTCTATCGAATTGCGCTGGGCATTGAGTACGACGGCAGCAAATACTACGGCTGGCAGCGGCAAAACGAAGTGCGCAGCGTGCAGGAGAAGCTGGAAAAGGCGCTTTCGCAGGTGGCTAACGAACCGATTAATGTCTTCTGCGCCGGTCGTACTGACGCAGGCGTACACGGGACCGGCCAGGTCGTGCACTTCGACACTCATGCCGTACGTAAAGATGCGGCGTGGACGCTCGGTGTAAATGCGAATTTACCTGGTGACATTGCGGTGCGTTGGGTGAAAGCTGTGCCCGACGATTTTCACGCGCGTTTTAGCGCGACGGCGCGCCGCTATCGCTACGTGATTTACAACCACCGGCTGCGTCCGGCGGTGCTGGGGCAGGGGGTAACGCACTATCACCAGCCGCTGGATGCCGAGCGGATGCATCGCGCGGCGCAAAGCCTGCTGGGCGAAAACGACTTTACTTCGTTTCGCGCGGTGCAGTGTCAGTCGCGCACGCCGTGGCGTAACGTTATGCACATTAATGTGACGCGTTACGGCGCTTATATTGTGGTGGACATTAAAGCAAACGCCTTTGTTCACCATATGGTAAGGAACATTGTTGGCAGCCTGATGGAAGTTGGCGCAGGAAACCAGCCGGAGAGCTGGATTGCAGAACTGCTGGCGGCAAAAGACAGGACGCTTGCCGCCGCAACGGCGAAAGCGGAAGGGCTGTATCTGGTGGCGGTGGACTACCCCGCGCACTTTGCGCTGCCTTCCGTGCCGATGGGCCCGCTATTCCTGGCGGACTAACGTAGTCATTTGGGGCTAAACAATATGGATCTTATCCGTTTTTTAATTGATTTCATTCTGCACATTGATGTGCACCTGGCGGAGCTGGTCGCGCAGTATGGCGTCTGGGTGTATGCCATTCTGTTCCTGATTCTGTTCTGTGAAACGGGGCTGGTGGTAACACCATTCCTGCCGGGCGACTCGCTGCTGTTTGTCGCCGGGGCGCTCTCCGCGCTGCCGACGAACGACATCAACGTGCATGTGATGGTTGTGCTGATGGTGATTGCGGCGATTGTCGGCGATGCGGTGAACTACACCATTGGCAGGCTGTTCGGCGAGAAGCTATTCAGCAATCCGGACTCGAAAATTTTCCGTCGCAGCTACCTGGATAAGACCCATGCCTTCTACGATAAACATGGTGGAAAAACCATTATTCTGGCGCGATTTGTCCCCATCGTCAGAACATTCGCGCCTTTTGTGGCGGGAATGGGCCACATGTCCTATCGTCATTTTGCGCTCTATAACGTCGCGGGCGCGCTGCTGTGGGTGCTGCTGTTCACCTACGCGGGCTATCTGTTCGGCGACCTGCCGGTGGTACAAGAGAACCTGAAGCTGCTGATTGTGGCGATCATCGTTCTGTCGGTGCTGCCGGGGGTAATCGAAGTGATCCGTCACCGTCGCAAGGCGGCAAAACAGGCAAAATAAACCCTGCACGCGGGGCACGATTCAGCCGTGCCCTGTTACGACATGTTTCGCGGTTCGACCACTTTTTTATGCCAAGTTTCGGGCTGTTATGTTTTAATGTGCAACATTCATGGTCTATGAAGGGGAAAAGTGGCATTATGCGCGGCCCCTTAATGGCAAAACTGGCATCGACCAGGTTCAGGCAGAAAGGTTATCAATGAGCTGGATTGAACGAATTAAAAGCAACATCACACCTACCCGCAAGGCGAGCATCCCGGAAGGGGTATGGACCAAGTGCGATAGCTGTGGTCAGGTTTTGTATCGCGCCGAGCTGGAGCGTAACCTCGAGGTTTGCCCGAAGTGCGATCACCACATGCGTATGTCAGCGCGTAATCGCCTGCATAGCCTGTTGGATGAAGGGTCCCTGGTAGAACTGGGTAGCGAACTTGAGCCGAAAGACGTGCTGAAGTTCCGTGACTCTAAAAAGTATAAAGATCGTCTGGCATCCGCTCAGAAAGAGACGGGTGAGAAAGACGCGCTGGTGGTCATGAAGGGTACCCTGCATGACATGCCGGTTGTCGCTGCGGCCTTCGAGTTCTCCTTTATGGGCGGCTCTATGGGTTCCGTGGTTGGCGCGCGCTTTGTGCGTGCCGTTGAGCAGGCGCTGGAAGACAACTGCCCGCTGATCTGCTTCTCCGCATCCGGCGGCGCGCGCATGCAGGAAGCGCTGATGTCCCTGATGCAGATGGCGAAAACCTCCGCTGCGCTGGCGAAAATGCAGGAACGCGGTTTACCGTATATTTCCGTGCTGACCGACCCAACCATGGGCGGCGTCTCCGCCAGCTTCGCGATGCTGGGCGATCTGAACATCGCAGAACCGAAAGCGCTGATCGGCTTTGCCGGCCCGCGTGTTATCGAACAGACCGTGCGTGAGAAACTGCCGCCGGGCTTCCAGCGCAGTGAATTCCTCATCGAAAAAGGCGCGATCGACATGATCGTTCGCCGCCCGGAAATGCGTCTGAAGCTGGCCAGTATCCTGGCGAAGCTGATGAACCTTCCGGCACCGAATCCGGACGCGCCGCGCGAAAGCGTGGTGGTACCGCCGGTACCGGATCAGGAACCAGAGGCCTGATGATGTAAAGGGCAGGGCCGGTTGGCGCTGCCCTTTTTGCTATTATTCACCGTTGAAAGTTGCGGGCACCATGGACAAACATCTTATTCCTCAGGCCACGTCGCCCCTGGCTACGTGGCTTTCTTATCTGGAAAACCTCCATTCAAAAACCATCGATCTGGGGCTGGCGCGCGTCAGCCAGGTCGCGGGTTCGCTTGATGTGCTGCAGCCGGCACCGTTTGTTTTCACCGTCGCTGGCACCAATGGCAAAGGCACCACCTGCCGCACGCTGGAAACCATTCTGATGGCGGCGGGCTACAAAGTGGGCGTTTACAGTTCCCCGCATCTGGTGCGCTATACCGAACGTGTCCGCGTACAGGGAGAGGAGCTGGCGGAAAGCGCTCATACGGCTTCGTTTGCCGCTATTGAGGCGGCGCGTGGCGACACCTCGTTAACCTATTTTGAGTACGGCACGCTCTCGGCGCTGTGGTTGTTCAAACAGCAAAACGTTGACGTGGCGATTCTCGAAGTGGGCCTCGGCGGGCGGCTGGATGCCACCAATATTGTCGATGCCAACGTCGCGGTGGTGACCAGTATCGCGCTGGACCACACCGACTGGCTGGGCCCGGATCGTGAAAGCATTGGCCGCGAAAAAGCGGGCGTGTTCCGCGGCGGGCGACCGGCGGTGGTGGGGGAACCTGATATGCCGCGCACAATTGCCGACGTCGCGCAGGAGAAAGGCGCTTTGCTGATGCAGCGTGACGTCGACTGGCGCTATACGGTGGGCGAGCACAGCTGGAGCTTTAGCGACGCGCAGGGTGAACTTCGCGAGTTGCCGTTGCCGAATGTCCCGCAACCGAATGCCGCCACCGCGCTGGCTGCGCTGCGCGCCAGTGGGCTTAAGGTGAGCGAAGAGGCTATTCGCGAGGGCATCGCCAGCGCGATTCTGCCGGGCCGATTCCAGACCATCCAACTGCAGCCTCGCGTGATTCTCGACGTTGCGCATAACCCGCATGCCGCAGGCTACCTTGCCGGGCGTCTCAAATCATTGCCGAAAACCGGGCGAGTACTGGCGGTTATTGGTATGCTGCATGATAAAGACATTGCCGGTACGCTGGCATGTCTGGAAAGCGTCGTCGACAGCTGGTACTGTGCGCCTCTCGAAGGACCGCGCGGTGCGACGGCAGAGCAGCTGCGCGAACATCTGCGCGCGGGTGCCGTTTATGGCAGCGTGGCGCAGGCGTGGCATGCCGCAATGGCGGACGCCGCGCCGGAAGATACGGTGCTGGTGTGTGGGTCTTTCCACACCGTAGCGCATGTGATGGAAGAGTTAGACGCGGGGAGAGCCGGTGGCAAGTAAGTTTCAGAACCGTCTTGTCGGGACGATAGTGTTGGTTGCTCTGGGGGTCATTGTGCTGCCAGGGCTGCTTGACGGGCAAAAAAAGCATTATCAGGACGAGTTTGCGGCTATCCCGTTGGTCCCTAAACCAGGCGATCGCGATGAACCGGATATGTTGCCGACGGCGACTCAGGCGTTGCCTGCACAGCCGCCGGAAGGCGCAGCGGAAGAAGTTCGGGCAGGCGATGCCGCGGCGCCGTCGCTCGATTCCAGCCGCCTGGCGGTAAACGGCAACGGCGATCTGGAACAGATCCCACCGACCGCCGAACCGATAAAGCCGAAACCCGTAGAAAAACCGAAGCCGCAGCCGAAGCCGGTGACGGAACAGGTTGCCGCCACGACGCCGCCGCCAAAAGCGGCGCCGGAAGAGAAACCCGCGCCGGTGGGCAAAGCCTACGTGGTGCAGCTTGGTGCGCTGAAGAACGCCGACAAGGTTAACGAAATCGTAGCCAGCCTGCGCGGTGCGGGCTACCACGCTTTCACGTCGCCTTCGACGCCGGTTCAGGGTAAAATCACCCGAATTCTGGTCGGCCCGGATGCTTCGAAAGATAAGCTGAAAGGTTCGCTTGGCGAGCTTAAACAGCTCTCGGGGCTGAGCGGTGTGGTGATGGGGTATACGCCGAACTAAGGCGTGGGGTCTTCCCCTCACCCCGGCCCTCTCCCCAGAGGGGCGAGGGAGAAAGTCGGCGCCAGGCTCATCGACGGCTCCCTACGGTCCCCTCTCCCCTCTGGGGAGAGGGTTAGGGTGAGGGGCCACAAACAACGCCAAAAGCGACCAGAAAAACGATGGCGTTGAATATTTTTTCAGCGCCATTTTTTATTTATGCCAGGGAAGGAAATCCCTACGCAAACGTTTTCTTTTTCTGTTAGAATGCGCCCGAACTGGATGACAGGGCGTAAAATCGTGGGACAAATATGGTCTGGATTGATTACGCCATTATCGCGGTGCTGGGCTTTTCTTGCTTAGTGAGCCTTATCCGTGGCTTCGTTCGTGAAGCGCTATCGTTGGTCACGTGGGGTTGCGCTTTTTACGTAGCCAGCCATTACTACACTGACCTGTCTGTCTGGTTTACGGGCTTTGAAGACGAACGGGTTCGAAATGGGATTGCTATTGCGGCGCTGTTTATCGCGACGCTCATCGTCGGCGCTATCGTCAACTACGTGATAGGTCAGCTGGTGGAGAAGACCGGTTTGTCGGGTACCGACAGGGTATTGGGCGTCTGCTTCGGCGCGCTGCGCGGGGTGCTGATTATCGCCGCTATCCTGTTCTTCCTCGACACTTTTACCGGCATGGCAAAAAGCGAAGACTGGCAGCAGTCGCAGTTTATCCCCTATTTTTCGCCGGTTATCAGATGGTTTTTTGAATACCTTCAAAGCTCGTCAAGTTTCTTGCCCAAAGTATAAGCTTTGGGTCGTTGCTTAACGAGGAAAAGACGTATGTGCGGTATTGTCGGTATCGCCGGTGTCATGCCGGTAAACCAGTCGATTTATGATGCGCTAACGGTGCTGCAGCACCGTGGACAGGATGCCGCTGGCATCATCACCATTGATGCCAACAACTGTTTCCGGTTGCGTAAGGCGAACGGTCTGGTGAGTGATGTCTTTGAAGCCCGCCACATGCAGCGTATGCAGGGCAATATGGGTATTGGCCACGTGCGGTACCCAACGGCGGGCAGCTCCAGCGCCTCTGAGGCTCAGCCTTTCTACGTGAACTCCCCATATGGCATTACGCTGGCGCATAACGGTAACCTGACCAATGCGCACGAGTTACGTCAGAAACTGTTCGAAGAAAAACGCCGCCACATCAACACCACCTCTGATTCAGAAATCCTGCTCAATATCTTCGCCAGCGAGCTGGATAACTTCCGTCATTACCCGCTGGAAGCCGATAACATTTTCGCTGCCATCGCGGCGACCAACCGCCAGATTCGCGGTGCGTACGCCTGTGTGGCAATGATTATCGGCCACGGCATGGTGGCTTTCCGCGACCCGAACGGCATTCGTCCGCTGGTGCTGGGCAAACGTGACGTGGGCGATGGCCGCACCGAGTATATGGTGGCCTCCGAAAGCGTGGCGCTGGATACTCTTGGCTTTGAATTCCTGCGTGATGTTGCGCCGGGCGAAGCGATTTACATTACTGAAAAAGGGCAGTTGTTTACCCGTCAGTGCGCCGATAACCCGGTCAGCAACCCGTGCCTGTTCGAGTACGTTTACTTTGCGCGTCCGGACTCCTTTATCGATAAAATCTCCGTCTACAGCGCCCGCGTGAACATGGGTACCAAGCTTGGCGAGAAGATTGCGCGCGAGTGGGAAGATTTGGATATCGACGTGGTCATTCCAATTCCGGAAACCTCCTGCGATATCGCGCTGGAAATCGCCCGTATTCTGGGTAAACCGTACCGCCAGGGGTTTGTGAAAAACCGCTATGTGGGCCGTACCTTTATCATGCCGGGCCAGCAGCTGCGTCGTAAATCCGTACGCCGCAAGCTGAACGCTAACCGCGCGGAGTTCCGTGATAAGAACGTGCTGCTGGTGGATGACTCCATCGTGCGCGGCACCACCTCTGAGCAGATTATCGAGATGGCGCGTGAAGCCGGGGCGAAGAAGGTTTACCTGGCCTCTGCGGCACCGGAAATTCGTTTCCCGAACGTTTACGGTATCGATATGCCGACCGCTAACGAGCTGATTGCTCACGGGCGTGAAGTGGATGAGATTCGCCAGATCATTGGCGCCGATGGTCTTATCTTCCAGGATCTTGACGATCTGATTGACGCGGTGCGCGCAGAAAACCCGGACATTCAACAGTTTGAATGCTCGGTATTTAACGGTGTGTACGTGACCAAAGACGTTGACCAGACCTATCTCGACTTCCTCGACTCACTGCGTAACGACGATGCGAAAGCCGTTCAGCTGCAGAATGAAGTGGAGAATTTAGAGATGCATAACGAAGGGTAAATCTTGTAGCCAGCGGTGTCTCGCCGCTGGCTTGTTTTATTGCCGTACGACCCCAAAACGAATCCCGTATTTTTGCACCTTGTAGTTTAGTGTTGTCCGCGAAACATTAAGGCTACGTGCTGCCGCAGCGATATTTCCCTGATAAGTATCGAGTGCTGTCTCAATCAGGCCCCTTTCGTAGCTGGCTACCCGTTCTTCCAGAGAACCCTCGTTGCTAAGATCTATGGGCGGGATGTGGTTAACAGCTGTAGGGATATCCGGTATGCCTAAATTAAGTTCTTCTTCTTCAAAAACGATCTTTTTCAGCATACCATCGCTTTCCTGCATGATCATACTGCGGACAATCGCATTCTCAAGCATCCTTACGTTACCCGGCCAGGCGTGTCCAAGAAGCGCAACACGTGCGGCTTCGCTGAGTCCATGAATATCTTGCGGTACCTCGCGTCGATACTTATCGATGAAATAGTTGGCGAGCAACGGGATATCTTCTGGACGTGTACGTAGCGGAGGTAGGGTGAGCATGCCGACATTCAGCCGATAAAAGAGATCTGCGCGCAAACGCCCCTGCTGAATTAACTGCATGGGTGCTTCATTCATAGCCGCAATAATACGAACGTCAGAGTGAATCGGGTGTTGGCCACCTAGTCGCCAGAAAGTCTTGTCCTGTAAAAAACGCAGGAGTTTGCTTTGCATCTCGATGGGCATGGCGTTCAGTTCATCGAGGAACAGTGTCCCTCCGTTGGCGAGCTCCAGATAACCCTGGCTATTTTCTGCACCGGTATAGGCACCGCGCAGGGTACCGAAAAGGGTGCTTTCAACCAGAGTAGGCGGCAGAGCACCGCAGTTCAGGGCGATGAAGGGTTTGTCAGCCCGCTTGCTGCATTGGTGAATCAGGCGTGAAAAGAGCTCTTTACCTGTTCCGGTTTCCCCGACAATGGTCACGGGAATGTTGCTCACTGCCAGCCGTTTTGCTTTAGCGATATTACTCAGCATTTCTGGGCTTTCGGTAATAATTGCGTGCTGTTTTTCGTGATTATCGGCATAAAGAAGATGGTTTAGCTCAACGACCTGTTCCTGTAGGCGCCTGACGCCAGACATATTTCGCCCGATTTCGATAACGCCGACCATATTGCCCTGGCTGGAGTAGAGTGGAGCGGTGGTGTGCTGGTAATCTACTGCCTGACCACGCGCGTTGTAATAAATCTGATAGTGACCAATGTACTCCACGCCCTCCTTCAGCGATGAAAGCATAGTGCTCTGATTCTCTTTCATACTCGGGTATACATCCAGCATATGCTTACCCATCGCCTGTTTAATGCTGTACCCGTCCAGATCTGCACTCTCCTGGTTGTAGTAGATGTATTCCCCTCGCTCATTAATCACTGCCAGTGGCTGGTGTATCAGGTCGAAAAATCGGGAAAACATCTTGAGTGCAGTCGTCAGCTCTTCGTTAGTGGATGCCATGTGAAACTTTATTCCCTATCTAATTAATAGCCCTATTTTATAAGTGACCAATTTTCGTCGTTGTGATGAATAACACACTCAATGACGAAAAAATCAAAACACGAAAAAAATTAATTTATTGATTTTATTGAAAAAATTAGATGGCACGGTTGTTGCTTTATATCCATTAAGAAATTGTGGCTTTTTATGATGAACATAAAGCAGAGGATGTTATGACTGACATGAACATTGAAAATTACAATCAATTACGTAGCAGAGTCGTGGAGGGCGATCGCCGCTTTCAACAGAAAGATGGGCATCTTTGTTTCGAGGGAGTGGATCTGGATACCCTTGCTCATAAATATCCCACACCGTTCTATGTTTTCTCTGAACCCGAGATAATTCGCAATATCAGCGAAATTCAGCAGGCTTTTGCGGCACATAAAAAAACGAAAACGTTCTTTGCGTCAAAAACCTGTTCCGTTATGGGCGTTTTACAGGCTATTCGTGATGCCGGTATCTGTGCAGAAGCTAACTCGCAGTATGAAGTTCGTAAATGCCTTGAGATTGGTTTTCGCGGCGACCAGATTGTATTTAACGGCGTGGTGAAAAAACCAGCCGACCTGGAATACGCGATTGCTAACGATCTCTATCTGATTAACGTCGATAGTCTGTATGAACTGGACCATATCGATGCGATTTCCAGAAAGCTGAAGAAGGTTGCCAACGTCTGTGTGCGTGTAGAGCCGAATGTTCCGTCCGCGACGCATGCTGAACTGGTGACCGCGTTCCATGCTAAATCAGGGCTGGATCTGGAACAGGCGGAAGAGACCTGCCGCCGTATTCTTGAGATGCCTTATGTTCATTTGCGCGGTTTACATATGCACGTAGGCGATCAGGTTCCGGAATCTGAGCCGTTTGCAAAAGCGACTAAAGTACTGGTTGATGAGTCGCGTCGTCTGGAAGAGGTGCTGGGCATAAAATTTGATCTAATTAATGTCGGCGGCGGGATTCCAGTTCCTTATAAATACGACGAAGAAAATGGCGATCCGCTAAAAGACAATATGTACGCCGGGATTACGGCACAAGATTTTGCTGATGCGGTTATTCGTGAAGTGCATAAATGGCGTACAGATGTGGAGATCTGTATTGAACCAGGCCGTAAAGTGACCGGTTCAGCGGCGGTTCTGCTGACGGAAGTTGCCTGTGAAAAACGAAAAACCAACTACGATCTCAACGGCAATGTGGAGTGCCATGTTGAATGGAAATTTGTTGATGCAGGATACAGCATTCTCTCCGACAGTCAGCACTTCGACTGGTTCTTCTACGTTTATAACGCCTCACGCATTAATCAAGCGCACGATGCGTGGATAAAACTTGCTGGCCCATTATGTGATGGTGGTGACTATTTCCATATGGGGGTAAAAGGGGAAGAGTTTCTGATGCCGGAAACCACCGCGCCGGGCGATATTGTGGCATTCCTTGATGCAGGTGCTTACACGATTGAAAGTCAAACCGTTTATAACAACCGTCCACGTTCTGCCGTTGTGATGATAGATAAAGAGGGTCATGACCGCTTAATCCGCCGGGAAGACACCTACGACGATATGGTCAAGTACGACATTTACTAATTCTGGATTGTCGGGCTTTAGCGAGCATCTAAAGCCCCTGGATATCGCGATTCTGACGGAATAATGAATTCCGTACGAATAACAGGAGATGGCCATGAGTAACAACAGTTCTGGCTTACTTGGTATTAAAGACATTGTTTTTATGAATGTCATAGCCATTCTAAGTCTACGACAAATACCCAACGTTGCCCCTTACGGTGCTTCAGCAATGCTGTTGTGGGTTATTGCGGCATTTTGTCTGTTCTTCCCGCTAGCAATGGTGTGCGGTGAGCTTTCTACCGGTTGGCCGAAAGATGGCGGCATTTTTGTCTGGATTAAAGAAGCATTCGGTAAACGTATCGCGTGGATAGTGGTGGTTTGCTTCCTTTTTTCATGCGTATTATTTTTCCCGCTTATGCTGCAGTTTGGTTTTACTGCACTGGGCTATATGATTGGTAATGGTCTGGCAGAGAATAAAGCATTTATTGGCATCGGATCAGCCGTTATATTTTGGCTACTGACGCTGATGAATATTCGCGGTATGGAATGGACCAAAATCATTAATAGCGTCAGCGCCTGGTGTGGTGTCTTCATTCCCTCTGCTATTTTGATTATCCTGGCTATAGTCTGGTTAGCAACCGGGCATCCGATGCAAACAGACTATGCAACAGCGACAAACTGGGTTCCTGACCTGAGTCATTGGGATACGATAGTTTTCCTGTCCAGCATGATGTTTGCTTTCGCAGGGCTGGAAGTTGCGCCAATGATTGCCGGACGCACACGGAATCCACAGCGTGATTTCCCGCGCGCGATGGCCGTTTCTGCTGCTGTGATAGTCGGTATTTACATGGTTGGCACGTGGGCGTTAAACACTCTATTGCCTGCGGGTAAAACGGATATTGTGGCCGGAGTTATGCAAGCAATGCATTCCGCTGCGGATACGCTGCATATGCCATGGCTGATTCCTGTAATGGCTATCTGCATGTTTTTCGGTGCGCTTGGTCAGATTAACTCCTGGCTTGTTGGCCCTATCTATATGCTTCAGGAAGCATCCCGCGAGGATAATCTGTTAGGCGATAAAATTGCGCAATTACATCCGGTATGGAAAACACCCGCTTTTGCGCTCGTCGTACAGGCAATTATTGTCACCGTTCTGTGTTTTTCGACTTTTATCTCCCCGAGCGTTGCCGCGGCTTACTGGATGTTAACTGCGCTGACAACCATAACTTATTTTATCCCTTATCTGGTGATGTTCCCTGCGTTCTGGCGCTTGCGTAAGACTCAGCCAGATACCCCGAGAAGCTTTAAAATCCCAGGAACAATCCTTCCCGCTTTGCTGCCTGCGTTGGGCTTTATTTCCATTGCCTTTGCTGTAGCTCTTCTGTTTATTCCACCATCGCAAATTGATATGGGTGGCTATTTTCAATATGCCGGCAAAATTATTGGTGGTGCACTATTAGCAGTGCTGGTCGCTGAATGGATTTACCATCGAGCAATGAAACGTAATGCACGTCTGAACGTGGTTGAGGGAAAGTAAAATGTATATGCCAACTCTACACATCAATTTACGGAAGCTTGAAGAGAATGCGCGTACTGAAAAAGCACTCTTAGCAAGCAGTGGTATTGAGGTGATGGCGGTAAATAAAGTTTTCGATGGCTGCGTTGAAACTGCACAGGCTGTTTTTGATGGTGGAATCAAGGTTATTGCGGAGTCCCGAACCTACAACCTGAAAAAAATACGTGATATTGGTTGTACCACCTGCCTGCTACGTAGTCCTTGCCTTAGTGAAATTGAAGATGTAGTCCGTTATGCCGATATCAGTTTAAATAGTGAACCTGTTGTTCTGCGCGCACTCTCGCAGGAGGCGCAGCGTCAGCAAAAAACGCATCAGGTTTTACTGATGGTTGATATGGGCGATTTACGCGAAGGTATCTGGTTTAGCGAATATCAAAAAATCCTCTCCACAATTTCTTTGATTAAAGAATTACCTTGTCTGGATCTCTACGGCCTTGGGACTAACTTCAATTGCTATGGCACCGTTCTGCCAACCGTAAAAAACGGCGAAGATTTCCTGGCGCTTGCCGCGCGGCTTGAACAGGACAGCGGCATGACCATTCGCCGTCTCTCCGCAGGTAACTGTACCAGCTATCACCTATTAGATAAGGGCATCTGGCCGCGCGGGCTGAACCATCTTCGTATTGGCGGGCTGCATGAGTTTGGCATCGAATACGTCGAGATGAAATATCTGGATGAGTTTCACCACTCGACAAAACCGGTCGATAAGGCCTGCTCGGATATGTACGTGCTGGAGGCAGAAATTATTGAACTGAATAGTAAACCGACGGTTCCCGTTGGCGAACTAGGGGTTGATGCCTTTTTGCAAAGTAAAACGTTTGTCGATAGCGGCGTACGCAAACGCGCACTGCTGGCGTTTGGCCGCCAGGATGTTCCATCGGATAACTGTGTTCCTTGTGATGATGGGATCAGCATTCTGGGACAAACCAGCGACCATACGCTTGTGGATATTGAGGCGTGTACCCAGCCGTTACGGGTGGGGGATGTGATTCGCTTTGAGCTGGATTACACCGGACTGCTAATGGCTTGTCAGACCAAAGGTGTTGCCATGCGATTTACTCGATAAGAAGCGCGCTACGGGCAGGGCCCGTAGCGTTATTCTGAATCCTGAAAAGACAGGGAGAAACCATGAGTACCCTGCAAGAGCCTTCTCTTATAGAGCATAAGGGCGAGCTTCGTCGTAACTTAAAAAAACGCCACCTGCTGATGATGTCCTTAGGTGGCACCATCGGTACGGGATTATTTATCGGTATTGCCGAACCGTTGTATAACGTTGGTCCAGCGGGTACGCTGCTGGCCTATCTTCTGGCCGGCGGAATCATGCTGGCGACCATGATGTGTCTGGGGGAGCTGTCGTGCGCGTTTCCTCATTCAGGTTCTTTTCAGCACTATGCCTTAATTTTTATTCCTAATCCGCTGTGGAGCTATACTATCGGCTGGCTTTACTGGTTCAGCTGGGTCTTTTCTCTGGCTGCCGATTTAACCGCCGCAGGCTTTATTGCGCATCACTATTTCCCCTCCATCCCTGTACATTATTTTTGCCTTATCATCCTTGTTGCCTTAACGCTCATTAATCTCTGTTCGGCGAAAAGTTTTGGTGAATGTGAGTATTGGCTTTCAGCCATTAAAGTTTTTGCCATCGTACTATTTATTGCTGCGGGCGCCGTAATGATCTATTCATTGGCCGGACACGCCAATTGGCATCCGACACTGAAAACATCTGCCGGATGGTTTCCACACGGCTGGTGGCAAATTCTGGTCTGTATGACCGTTGTTATCTACTCTTTTCAGGGTGTTGAGTTAGTGGGGAATGCGGCGGGGGAAACCGAGTCACCACAGACTATTTTACCGAAAGTGATTCTCGGCATTGGCGTGAGGATCATCTTATTCTATGGACTGGCTATCGCCATTCTGGCGCTGGTGTATCCTCGAGACAGTATCCCCAATGGGCAAAGTCCCTTTGTCTGGGTATTTTCTCATGCGGGGATCCCAGGGGCTGAGGTATTAATGACGTTGGTTATCTTCTCTGCTGCGGTGTCAGCGGCGAACTCGGCCATTTATGCTAGCTCGCGCATGCTATGGTCGATGGCGGGTGATCGTTTTGCCCCGGCGTGTTTCAGTCGAGTCAGTCTGACCTGCCCCCACGATTAGATACAACACTCAGTTAGTAACGTCGGAATCTTCA
>NZ_CBDKZX010000066.1:0-21380 GCF_965301105.1 Kluyvera sp. | reverse complement strand
ATTACTGCATAAATATGATGAGCAGGCTGCTCATCCAGAAAGCTTCCAGCGGATTCCCAACTTATCGGGAATCCGTACATAGGTCAAATGGCAATCTTATTTATCCAAAAATGTGCTATGAGACAATTAACTTTATGAAATATAAGAAAAATACAACTATTTTTCGGGCTGCTGAACAATGGGGAAGGGCATTATGAGTGTGATCTGTCTCACTATATGAAAGCGCTGTTTTAATCTACATAAGCTGTTTTAATGATGAAAACCAGCATTTAATTCTGGTGTTAAGGCTGTGGGTATAGGATCCCTCTGTTTTTCAACAGACGCTGGATTATTGCAAATAGCGGCGCTGACATAAGCAAAAATAATCACTCAGGTGGTGAATGAAATTGCAGTAATTTTGATTGATTATGCAATGAAGCAATAGGTCTACATGGCGATTGATCCAGGTCATCGCCGATCGAGACTAAAAGTGGCAGGCTTGGCCCCTTTCTTCAGGCCGGTCTATCAGATTATGCAGTTACAAAAATTAGTCAATATGTTTGGTGGGGATCTTACGCGTCGCTACGGCGAAAAGGTCCATAAACTGACGCTGCATGGTGGATTCAGCTGCCCAAACCGCGACGGCACTATCGGCCGCGGCGGCTGCACGTTCTGTAATGTCGCCTCGTTTGCCGATGAAGCACAGCAGCATAAGTCGATTGCCGACCAGCTGGCGCATCAGGCAAATCTGGTCAACCGCGCAAAACGCTATCTGGCCTATTTCCAGGCCTATACCAGCACCTTTGCCGAAGTTCAGGTGCTGCGTTCGATGTACCAGCAGGCGGTGAGTCAGGCCAATATCGTCGGCCTGTGCGTCGGCACGCGCCCGGACTGCGTGCCGGAGGCGGTGCTTGATTTGCTGAGCGAGTATAAAGATCAGGGCTATGAAGTGTGGCTGGAACTGGGGCTGCAAACCGCGCACGATAAAACGCTGCACCGAATTAACCGCGGCCACGACTTTGCCTGTTATCAAAATACCACGCGGCTGGCGCGCGAGCGCGGGTTGAAGGTGTGCAGTCACCTGATTGTCGGCCTGCCGGGGGAAGGGCAAAGCGAGTGTCTGGAGACGCTCGAGCGGGTTGTGGAGACTGGCGTCGACGGCATCAAGTTACACCCGCTGCATATCGTGACGGGCAGCATTATGGCAAAAGCCTGGGAAGCCGGTCGTCTGAACGGTATCGAGCTGGATGAGTACACGGTGACCGCCGGTGAGATGATCCGCCATACGCCGCCGGAGGTGATTTACCATCGTATCTCCGCCAGCGCCCGTCGCCCGACGCTGCTGGCGCCGTTATGGTGTGAAAATCGCTGGACCGGGATGGTTGAACTGGATAAATACCTCAACGAACACGGTGTACAGGGCTCGGCGTTGGGCGCACCGTGGGTGCAGCCATAGCGCATAGCGCCACCTGGTCCTCTGTATACATTGCCGGATGGCGGCATCGCCTTATCCGGCCTACAACCGCAATGTAGCCCGGCCAAGCGAAGCGCCGCCGGGAATGGCTCCGTGACCCAATTAGCAGATAATCCCCGCATTTTTCGCACAACCTACCGCGCCGCGCTCAGAATTGGGTATTATTGAGCGATGATGTCGTTAAGGAACTCCTCATGAAGCAAATCCGTATGCTGGCGCAGTATTACGTCGACCTGATGATGAAGCTGGGTCTGGTACGTTTCTCCCTGCTGCTGGCACTCGCGCTGGTGGTGTTGGCGATTGTGGTACAGATGGCGGTCACCATGGTGCTGCACGGCCAGGTGGAAAGTATCGACGTGATTCGCTCGATCTTCTTCGGCCTGCTGATCACCCCCTGGGCGGTCTATTTTCTGTCTGTGGTGGTCGAACAGCTTGAGGAGTCGCGACAGCGCCTGTCCCGGCTGGTAGAAAAGCTGGAAGAGATGCGTGAGCGTGACCTCAAGCTCAATGTTCAGCTTAAAGACAACATTTCACAACTTAATCAGGAAATTAGCGATCGCGAAAAAGCCGAGGCCGAGCGACTGGCGACACTGGAGCAGTTGCGCGTTGAGGTGCAGGAGCGTGAGGAAACGCAGATTCGCCTTGAACAGCAGTCCTCCTTCCTGCGTTCTTTCCTAGATGCTTCGCCGGATCTGGTTTTCTATCGCAATGAAGATAAAGAGTTTTCCGGCTGTAACCGGGCGATGGAGCTGCTGACTGGCAAGAGTGAAAAGCAGCTGATTCATCTGCATCCGGAAGATGTCTACACCCCCGAAGCGGCAGCAAAGGTTATTGAAACCGATGAGAAAGTTTTCCGTCACAACGTCTCGCTGACCTACGAGCAGTGGCTCGATTATCCGGACGGGCGCAAAGCGTGCTTCGAAATCCGTAAAGTGCCTTACTACGATCGCGTGGGTAAACGCCATGGCCTGATGGGCTTTGGTCGCGATATTACCGAACGCAAGCGCTATCAGGATGCGCTGGAGCGCGCCAGCCGCGACAAAACCACCTTTATCTCGACCATCAGCCACGAACTGCGTACCCCGCTCAACGGCATTGTTGGCCTCAGCCGCATTCTGCTCGACACCAACCTGACGTCGGAGCAGGAAAAATACCTGAAAACGATCCACGTTTCGGCGGTAACGCTGGGCAATATCTTCAATGATATTATCGACATGGATAAAATGGAGCGCCGTAAAGTTCAGCTGGATAACCAGGAAGTCGATTTTACCGGCTTCCTTGCCGATCTCGAAAACCTGTCCGGTTTGCAGGCGCAGCAAAAAGGGCTGCGTTTTGTGATGGAGCCGACGCTGCCTTTGCCGCATAAAGTGATTACCGACGGTACCCGTCTGCGACAGATTCTGTGGAACCTGATCAGCAACGCCGTTAAATTCACTCAGGAGGGGAGCGTGGTCGTGCGCGTGCGCTACGATGCTGGCGATATGCTGCACTTTGAAGTGGAAGACTCCGGTATCGGTATCCCTCAGGAAGAGCAGGACAAAATCTTCGCCATGTATTATCAGGTGAAAGACAGTGAGGGCGGCAAGCCCGCCACCGGCACTGGCATTGGCCTTGCCGTGTCGAAACGTCTGGCGAAAAGTATGGGTGGCGATATTGAGGTTTCCAGTCAACCTGGACACGGTTCGACCTTTATCCTGACGGCACACGCCCCGGCGGTGGCTGAGGAAGTGGAAGACGCGTTTGACGAAGATGATATGCCGTTGCCGGCGCTGCACGTGCTGCTGGTGGAAGATATCGAGTTGAACGTGATCGTCGCGCGCTCGGTGCTGGAAAAACTGGGCAACAGCGTTGATGTCGCGATGACCGGTAAGGCCGCGCTGGAGATGTTCACCCCCGGCGAGTATGACCTGGTGCTGTTGGATATTCAGCTGCCGGATATGACCGGTCTGGACATCGCTCGCGAGCTAACGCGCAAATACCATGCCGATGATCTGCCGCCGCTGGTGGCGCTGACGGCGAACGTTCTGAAGGACAAAAAAGAGTATCTGGACGCCGGTATGGACGACGTACTGAGTAAACCGCTCTCGGTTCCGGCGTTGACGGCGATGATCAAGAAGTTCTGGGATACCACTGCAGACGAAGAGGAGAGGACCGTGAGCCAGAGTGATAACGACAAGTCGCAGCAGTTGCTCGATATTGCGATGCTGGAGCAGTACATCGAACTGGTTGGGCCGAAGCTGATCACCGATGGTCTGGCCGTATTCGAGAAGATGATGCCGGGCTATCTGGCGGTACTGGAATCGAACCTGACCGCTCGCGACCAAAAAGGTATTGTTGAAGAAGGCCATAAAATCAAAGGCGCTGCTGGTTCCGTCGGGCTACGTCATCTCCAACAGCTGGGGCAGCAGATTCAATCCCCGGATCTGCCGGCATGGTGGGATAACGTAGGTGAATGGGTCGAAGAAATGAAATCTGAATGGCAGCACGACGTCGCGGTGCTGAAAGCGTGGGTTGCCAGTGCAGGAAAAAAATGACCCCGGCTTGACCGGGGTGCGCGAATACTGCGCCAACACCAGGGAACTGGTGGTTGCGTCAGATGATTGACATGATTTTGATTTTTTTGACACAACCTGAAATACGATTGCACGCTCAATAAGATAGCAAAACTTAAAATGTTTGTTACGTGAATCAGTAAAATGTGTGAAGCGTAACGACTTAATCAGAAATATTAATCAGCGTCAGAGAGTTAGCGAGAACAAGATGGCTTTAAGGAGTATAGCCAGGCTTAAACGTCTGGCCTGGCGGCTGTTGCTGATGCTGGCGCTATTCTGGGGCGGCGGTATTGCAGTGTTCAGTATCTTGCCGGTGCCATTCTCCGCAGTGATGATTGAGCGCCAGGTGGGTGCCTGGTTAACGGGGGATTTCGGCTACGTAGCCCATTCTGACTGGGTCAACATGGATGAGATTTCACCGTGGATGGGGCTGGCGGTCATTGCCGCCGAAGATCAAAAATTCCCTGACCACTGGGGTTTTGATGTGTCGGCAATTGAAAAGGCGCTGGCGCACAACGAACGTAACGAAAACCGCATTCGCGGTGCCTCGACGCTGTCGCAGCAGACGGCGAAAAATCTGTTCCTGTGGGATGGGCGTAGCTGGGTGCGTAAGGGGCTGGAAGCAGGCCTGACTCTGGGTATGGAGACGGTGTGGAGTAAGAAACGTATTTTGACCGTCTACCTGAATATCGCTGAATTTGGCGACGGTATTTTCGGCGTGGAAGCCGCGTCGCAGCGCTATTTCCACAAGCCGGCCAGCAAGCTGACCATGGCGGAAGCCGCGCTGTTGGCCGCGGTGCTGCCTAACCCGATCCGCTTTAAAGCCAATGCCCCATCCGGGTATGTGCGTAGCCGTCAGGCGTGGATTTTACGTCAGATGCGCCAGCTCGGCGGGGAGGGGTTTATGCGGGATAATAAACTGTATTAACCGTAGGCCTGATAAGCATCGCGCCATCATGCACAGCACCGTGGTATTGCCGGATGACGGCGTAAACGTCTTATCCGGCCTACAGACTTTGCGTTTGTCGCCGGGCGCCGACTAGTCTTCGTCAAACCCGGCGTTAAACAATGCAATCACCGCCGCCAGCGCTTCTTCTTCCTGCGGACCGGTGGCTTCCACTTCAATCTGACGGCCCTTGGCAGAGTCCAGCATCAGCAGCGCGATCACGCTATTGGCTTCGGCTTCGGTGCCTTCATCATTGCGCAGCAGCACTTCCGCATCGTAATGCTGCATCAGTTCAAACAGCTTCATCGCCGGGCGCGCATGCATGCCCAGCTTGTTGGTGATTTCCACGGTCTGCTTTACGGTCATGATTTGCGTTTTTCCAGCGTCCGATGACGAGATTGCACGTTCTTACCGCGCGAGCGGAAGTAGTCAGCCAGCTGTTCGGCAACATAGACCGAACGGTGCTTACCGCCGGTACAGCCAATCGCAACCGTCAGATAGCTGCGGTTGTTGGTTTCCAGCATAGGTAACCATAGCTCAAGATAGCTGCGGGTCTGGTAAATAAAGTTGTGAACTTCTGTGTGCCTGTCGAGGAACGCGGCAACCGGTTTGTCGAGGCCGGTCATTGGGCGCAGTTTCGGATCCCAGTGCGGGTTTGGCAGGAAGCGCACGTCAAACACGTAGTCGGCATCGATAGGAATACCATGCTTGAAGCCGAAGGATTCGAACACCATCGTTAGCTCGCGCTCGCGTTTGCCCAGCAGACGGGTGCGCAGCATTTCTGCCAGCTCGTGAACAGACATCTCGGAGGTGTCGACAATCAGGTCGGCGCGAGAGCGCAGCGGCTCCAGCAGGTTGCTCTCTTCATCAATCGCGCTTTCCAGCGACAGATTCTTGCTGGAGAGCGGGTGCAGACGGCGAGTGTCGCTGTAGCGACGAATCAGCGTGTTGCGGTCGGCGTCGAGGAACAGCAGCTGCGGGGAAAAGTTCTCCGGCAGGTTTTCCATTGCCCGTTCGAAGATTTCCGGGGTTTCAGGCATGTTACGCACGTCGATGCTCACGGCCGCCGAGATTTCGCGGTCGGCCAGCGTCTTTGCCAGCTCTGGCAGCAACACTACCGGCAGGTTATCAACGCAGTAGAAGCCCATATCTTCCAGCGCCCTCAGGGCCACTGATTTTCCCGAGCCAGAGCGGCCGCTGACGATCATCAGTACCATGTACCGTTTCTCCTCAGTACGATGTGATGTCCATTACGCATCATCGTGGGTTTCCGTATCGGTGATGATTTGATACAGCTCTTCGTCGCTCTGCGCGGCGCGCAAGCGGCGGCAAATGGTTTTATCTGCCAGACGTTTTGCCACCAGGGAAAGCGTATGCAGATGGGTTTTAGTCTGGTCAGCCGGCACCAGCAGCGCAAAGAGTAAATCGACTGGCTGGTTGTCGATAGCGTCGAAGGCGATTGGCGTTTCGAGTTGCACGAACACACCGACCGCACGCAGCGTATCTTCTTCGAGCTTGCCGTGAGGAATGGCGATGCCGTTGCCGATGCCGGTACTGCCCATTTTTTCACGGGTCAGAATGGCTTCGAACACCACCTGCGGCGGCAGGCTAAGCTGTTTCGCCGCCAGCTCGCTGATGATTTCCAGCGCACGTTTTTTACTCTGACAGTGCACAGCACTGCGGGTACATTCCTGGTTAAGGACATTGCTCAGTTGTAGAGCCGAATCGTTATTTGTCATAATTTCACCTAAGCATCGCCCGATATGCAGGCATATCGGGCGATCGCTCGGACAATCAATGTTGTTTTAGTTTATCTTTGTGCTTGGTTAACTGTCTCGCCAGTTTATCGATCAAACCGTCGATGGCGGCATACATATCCTGCCCTTCCGCGCTGGCATGAAGTTCGCCGCCGTTCACGTGCAATGTCGCATCCGAGATGTGCGTCAGTTTCTCCACCTTTAACACAATATGGACCTGATTGATCCTCTCGAAATACTGCTCCAGCTTGCTGAATTTCGTGGTCACGAATTCGCGCATCGGCTCGGTGATCTCGACGTTGTGTCCAGTGATGTTGAGCTGCATAGTGTCTTCCTTATCAGTTGTGTCAGACCAGTTGTTTACGCTGGTTAGACGGCGGAATGGATAAAGACTCTCGGTACTTTGCAACGGTGCGCCTTGCCACCATGATACCCTGTTCAGAGAGCATGGTGGTCAGCTTACTGTCGCTCAGTGGTTTCGCGGGATTCTCCGCGGCAATCAATTTCTTAACCAGCGCCCGAATGGCCGTGGACGAGGCTTCGCCGCCGCCCTCGGTGCTGACGTGGCTGGAGAAGAAATATTTAAGCTCGAAAATGCCCCGTGGGCTATGCAAATACTTCTGCGTGGTAACACGCGAAATGGTGGACTCGTGCATCTCGACGGTCTGGGCGATGTCAGCCAGCACCATCGGTTTCATGTACTCTTCGCCAAGGTCGAAAAAGGCCTGCTGTTGCTCGACGATGCAGCGGCTGACGCGCAGCAGCGTATCGTTGCGGCTCTCAAGACTCTTGATCAGCCATTTTGCCTCTTGCAGGTTGCTGCGAATAAACTGGCTGTCGGCGTCGTTGCGGGCGTTGTTGCACATGCCCGCGTAATGCTGGTTAATCTGCAGGCGCGGAATGCTGTCGGCGTTCAGCTCGACCACCCAGCGATCGTTGACCTTGCGCACCAGTACGTCTGGAATCACATACTCCGGTTCACCGGTCTGGATCGATTGGCCCGGGCGCGGATCCAGCGATTGGATCAGATCGACCGCTTCTTTCAGTACGTCTTCTTTCAGGCGGGTGACCCGCATCAGCGAGCGGAAATCGTGGTTAGCGAGCAGATCGAGATGATCGCTGATAATCAGGCGCGCTTCATCCAGACGCGGCGTGTCTGCTGAAAATTGTGACAGCTGGATCAGCAGACAATCGCGGAGATCTTTGGCGGCTACGCCAACCGGATCGAAACGCTGGATGCGTTTAAGTACCGCCTCCACTTCGTCCAGGCCAATTTCGTCATCGCCGATGCTTTCGCGGATATCTTCGACGGTGACGGTCAGGTAGCCGGTGTCATCCACCGCGTCGACGATCGACGTGGCGATCGCCCGGTCGGTATCGGTAAACGGCGTTAACTCTACCTGCCACATCAGGTAATCCTGAAGTGACTGGGTGGTTTCACCCTGATAAACCGGCAGTTCGTCGTCCTGATAGTCCGCCCCGGTACCGGAAGGGGTTCCGGCGGTGTAGATTTCGTCCCAGCTGGCGTCAAGCGGCAGCTCTTCGGGCATGTCCGGCTTTTCCAGCGCGTCTACGCTGTCCAGCGTTTCGTTATCGACGGTTTCCTGAGTCTCTACTTCATCGTGAAGATCGGTTTGCTCGAGCAGGGGATTGCTCTCCAGCGCCTGCTGGAGTTCCTGCTGAAGTTCCAGCGTAGACAATTGCAACAGACGAATGGCCTGCTGTAACTGGGGCGTCATGGCAAGCTGTTGGCTGAGCCTTAATTGCAAACCTTGCTTCATGTTCAGAACGAATATCTCCCGCTAACGTCGATAACCACTACCCTATCAGAGTCTGAAGTCTTCCCCAAGATACACGCGTTTAACATGTTCGTCTTCCAGGATCTCCTGCGGTGTCCCGTGGGCAATCAGATGCCCCTGGCTGACGATGTAAGCGCGTTCGCACACTGCCAGCGTTTCACGGACGTTATGGTCGGTAATCAGTACCCCAAGGCCGCTGTCGCGCAGGTGTTCGATGATGCGTTTGATGTCGATAACGGAGATCGGGTCAACGCCGGCAAACGGTTCATCCAGCAGGATAAACTTCGGGTTTGCCGCCAGCGCGCGGGCGATTTCAACGCGGCGGCGTTCACCACCGGAAAGCGCCTGGCCCAGACTGTCGCGCAGATGTTCGATGTGGAACTCTTCCATCAGCTCTTTGGCGCGGTCTTCTCGCTGCTCATTACTGAGATCGTCGCGGATCTGCAGCACCGCCATCAGGTTATCGTAGACGCTCAGACGACGGAAAATCGACGCTTCCTGCGGCAGATAGCCGATACCGCGGCGGGCACGAGCGTGCAGTGGCAGCAGGCTGATGTCTTCGTCATCAATGATGATATTGCCCGCATCGCGCGGCACGATGCCGACCACCATGTAGAAGGTGGTGGTTTTACCCGCGCCGTTCGGCCCAAGCAGGCCCACAATCTCACCGGAGTTGACGGTCAGACTGACATCTTCCACGACGCGGCGGCCTTTGTAGGCCTTCGCCAGATTTTTTGCAGTTAATGTCGCCATAACGAATTAGTTACTCTTCTTCTGTGCCGGAGCCTGGTCCTTGGATTTGTCCTGTAGCTGGGACGGAACCAGAACGGTGGTGACGCGTTTGCCTTTGTCGCTAAACGCCTGCATTTTCTGCTCTTTCACCAGGTAGGTGATTTTGTCGCCCTTGATGTTGCTGTCCAGCTGTTCAAGGTAAGCATTGCCGGTCAGCACCACGAAATCATTTGCCAGCTCATAGTGCATCTTCGACGCGCGACCTTTCACCGGCTTACCGTTGTCCTGCATCTGGTAGAACGTGGCCGGGTTGCCGTAGCCGTCGATCACTTCTTTACCCTGCTGGTTTGCCGGGCGGGTGACGACCACTTTGTCGGCGTTGATTTTGATGCTGCCCTGGGTCACGACGACGTTACCGGTGAAGGTCACGACGTTGCCCTGCATATCCAACGACTGCTGATCGGATTCAATATGAATCGGCTGATTGGTATCGCCGGTTAAGGCCATTGCCGGCAGGCTGGCGGCCAGCAGAGAAGCGACGAGCGCCAGCTTAAGGCTGAGTTTGTTTGTTCTGGATTTCATAAGAAGTTCTAACCTTTTCAATCAGCTCGGCGTTCTTGCTGCGTAAATTGCCGCGCATTTTCAGGCCGCTGGAATTAAATGTTGTTCCGTATAACGTCACCAGATCGTCAGAGGAAACGTCCTGAGTTATCAGGTTCACCTGGGCATTATCCGTCGTAATCTTACGCAGTTGTGCGTCTTCTGTCAGCGCGTTGATTTCAACGTGCCCATAGAGATACAGCATGCGGTCGCTGGTCAGCTTGGCTTTATCGGCTTTAATCGACCAGGTTGGCACCTTCGCGGCGTCAAAAGTCGTCAATACGGGGTGAGTAAACCACGACAGACCCTGATCGGAAAAATACTCCACGTGCTCGGCGATTAACCGATAGCTGAGCGCGCCTTCCGGGCTGTACACCACCGTATCGGTATGTTCGCTTTTATAGGTTGGATCGCCAGTGTTTACCGCGATCGGGCCGCTGTCGTCTTTGTCGGCGAGATTCAGGCCGATGAGGACAAGTGCGACCAGCGATAGCAGAATGATAACCCAACGTCTGGTTTTACTCATATGGATTGCCCTTTGGCTTCGTCGAGCTTCCCTTGCGCCAGCAGCAGCAGGTCGCAGACTTCGCGTACCGCACCGCGTCCGCCCGCAATGCGCGTGACGTAATCGGCGCGCGGCAGCAGCAGCGGGTGCGCATCCGCCACCGCGACGCTCAGGCCGATCTCTGCCATCACCGGCCAGTCGATCAGGTCATCGCCCACGTAGGCGACTTCTTCCGGCTGTAGGCTCAGCTTCGCCAGCAGTTCACGATAGGCGATAAGTTTATCCGACTGTCCCTGGTAGAGATGCGTGATACCCAGCGTAGCGCAGCGGTCTTCTAACAGTTTAGCTTTTCGCCCGGTAATAATCGCTACTTCGATACCAGAGGTGAGGGCGCAGCGCACGCCGTAGCCGTCGCGCACGTTAAAGGCCTTTAGCTCTTCACCGTTGTTGCCCATATAAATCAGGCCGTCGGACAGCACCCCGTCGACGTCGAGGATCAACAGGCGGATTTTCTCCGCCCTGGCGATAAATTGTGGACTCACCGGCCCGTAACAGGTGGCGACCGATGCGACAGCGTTACTCATTCTTTATATCCTTGATTACACTACGCCTGCGCGCAGTAGGTCGTGCATATGTATCACACCTAGCAGATGGTCGCCATCAGCAACCAGCACACAGGTGATATGGCGTGATTGCATCAGGTTCAGCGCGTCGACCGCCAGCGTGCCTGGACGAATGCGAATTCCGCCCGGCGTCATCACGTCGGCGATGCCGAGGCTACGCAGATCGGCGCCGTTGTCGAAGATGCGTCGTAGGTCACCGTCGGTGAAGATCCCTTTAATCTGCATATTGTCATCGCAGATGGCCGTCATCCCGAGATTTTTACGGGTAATTTCCAGCAGCGCGTCGCGCAGGGAGGCATCCTCGCTGACGTGCGGGATTTCATCGCCGGTATGCATAATATCGTTAACGCGCAGCAGAAGCTTGCGACCCAGTGCGCCGCCGGGGTGCGACAGGGCAAAGTCTTCGGCGGTAAAGCCGCGGGCTTTCAGCAGCGCGACGGCCAGCGCATCACCCATGACCAGCGCCGCGGTGGTGCTGGAGGTCGGCGCCAGCCCAAGCGGGCAGGCTTCGCGCGGGACTTTCACGCACAGATGAATATCCGCCGCGCGGCCCATGCTGCTGTCCGGGCGGCTGGTCATGCAGATCAGCGGCACGCGCAGGCGCTTGAGTACCGGGATCAGCGCCAGAATTTCGTTAGACTCGCCGGAGTTAGAGAGCGCGATGACTACATCCTGCGGTGTCACCATGCCTAAATCGCCGTGCGCCGCTTCGCCGGGATGGACGAAGAAGGAAGAGGTGCCGGTGCTGGCAAAGGTGGCCGCCATTTTACGCCCGATATGCCCGGATTTGCCCATCCCCATCACGACGACTTTGCCGCCGCAGTAGAAGATCTTCTCGCAGGCGTTGCTGAAATCCTGATTAATGTATTGATCGAGCTGCTCCAGCCCTTCCCGTTCAATCTCCAGAACTTCTCTTCCCGCCTGCTGGAAGTCGAAATTTGGCTGCAAATCTATTTGCGACATAGTGTTATCCCGATTCATTCGATGAAGAGCGGCGTTGCCCAATAGAGCAGCGCCAGCCACGCAACAAACCCGCCGATTAACAGTAAGCCAGCGCCGCGGCCTATCTGGCGACGACGCCAGCACAGGAGGGCGAAGACCACGCTCACCAATACCATTACGCCATAGTCCCGGGTAAACGCGAGCGGGTTAAATGTACCCGGCGCGAGAAGGGCGGGAATACCCAGAACGATAGCGATATTAAAGAAATTCGAGCCGATGATGTTGCCGACCGCAATATCATTTTCGCCTTTACGCACGCCGGCAATAGCGGTCGCCAGCTCCGGCAGACTGGTGCCGAGCGCGATAATCGTCAGGCCGATGGTCAGCTCGCTCATGGCGAAATAGTTCGCCAGCACCGTGGCGTTATCAATCACCATACGGGTCGCCATCGGCATAATAATCAGCGCCACGCCCAGCCATAAACAGGCGACAGGCAGCGAGCCATCGCGCGGCAGTTCGGCCAACTGCTCCTGGGTGAATTTGTCGTTGCCCTGGCGTTCGGCCAGACGCGCTATCTTAATGATAAACAGCAGCCACAAGGCTGCCAGGATAATCAGGAAGACGCCGTCCATGAACGAGAGCTCGCCATCATACAATACATACCCGGCCAGCAGGCTAACGACCAACATTAGCGGTATTTCGCGGCGCAGGATATCAGAATGCACGGTAAATGGGTGGAACAGTGCGGTCAGGCCGAGGATCAGCAATATATTGACGATGTTAGACCCGATGGCGGTCCCGACGGCGACGTCTACCTGACCATGAAGGGAGGCGGCGGCGGAGACGATAATTTCCGGCAGCGAGGTGCCGATACTGACCACGGTCATGCCAATAATCAGCGGTGGAACTCCCAGGGCACGGCATAAAATAGAGGCGGAGTACACGAGGCGATCGGCGCTGTAGACCACCAGAAGTAAACCAATTATTAACAGAGCCGTGGCTAAGAGCATCTAAAGTCCTTTATTCGGGTATAATCGTCGGTCCGCACGTCTGGACGTAACGAATTCCTAATTTTGACTTTATGCGCAGGAAAAGTAAAACAAATGCCAGATTTCGTTAACTCGTGCGGTTAGGATTCTGTAAGAATGCGCAATTAAGCAGGAAATGATTCCTCTTAAGGACCTGGAAAGGTAAGCCTATGAGCCAAAAACTCGAGAATTTGGTCGATATGCACGACGTCACGTTTACCCGTGGCAGTCGGGTCATCTTCGACAAGATCTCGCTGTCGGTGCCGCGCGGGAAAATTACCGCGATTATGGGACCGTCGGGGATTGGCAAGACCACGCTGCTACGCCTGATTGGCGGGCAAATCCCCCCGGATAGCGGAGAGATCCTCTTTGATGGCGAGAATGTGCCGCAAATGTCGCGCTCTCGTCTGTATACCGTGCGTAAGCGGATGAGCATGCTGTTCCAGTCTGGTGCGCTGTTTACCGACATGAACGTGTTTGACAATGTGGCGTACCCGATTCGCGAGCATACCCGGCTTCCCGCGCCGTTGCTGAAAAGCACGGTAATGATGAAGCTGGAAGCCGTTGGCTTACGCGGCGCCGCTAAATTGATGCCGTCCGAGCTCTCTGGCGGGATGGCAAGACGCGCCGCACTGGCGAGGGCGATTGCCCTTGAACCGGATCTGATCATGTTCGACGAACCCTTCGTCGGCCAGGATCCGATCACCATGGGCGTGCTGGTGAAGCTGATTTCCGAACTCAACAGCGCATTGGGTGTCACCTGTATTGTGGTTTCCCACGATGTACCGGAAGTGCTGAGCATTGCCGATTTCGCCTATATTATGGCGGACCGCAAAATCATCGCTCACGGTAGCGCAACGTCGTTGCAGGAAAACGACGATCCGCGAGTGCGTCAGTTCCTTGACGGTATTGCCGACGGCCCGGTGCCGTTCCGTTACCCTGCGGGCGATTATCGCCGCGACCTCATCGGCACAGGGAGATAATCGACTCATGTTGTTAAATGCACTGGCAGCGCTTGGACATCGCGGGATTAAGACCATCGCGACGTTTGGGCGAGCTGGGTTAATGTTATTCAATGCCGTTGTCGGCAAGCCGGAATTTCGTAAGCATGCGCCTTTACTGGTGCGTCAGCTCTACAACGTCGGCGTGCTCTCGATGGTTATCATCATTGTCTCGGGCGTGTTTATCGGTATGGTGCTGGGCCTGCAAGGTTACCTGGTACTGACCACCTATAGCGCAGAGACCAGCCTCGGTATGCTGGTGGCGCTGTCGCTGCTGCGCGAACTGGGGCCGGTGGTGGCCGCGCTGCTGTTTGCCGGGCGCGCCGGTTCGGCGCTGACGGCGGAAATTGGCCTGATGCGCGCGACTGAGCAGCTCTCCAGTCTGGAAATGATGGCGGTGGATCCGCTGCGCCGGGTCATTTCTCCGCGCTTCTGGGCCGGCGTCATCTCGTTGCCGCTGCTGACGATTATCTTCGTGGCGGTGGGCATCTGGGGCGGTTCGCTGGTCGGCGTAAGCTGGAAAGGCATTGATGCCGGGTTCTTCTGGTCGGCAATGCAAAATGCGGTGGACTGGCGTCTTGATCTGGTGAACTGCCTGATTAAGAGCCTGGTTTTCGCCATTACGGTGACATGGATTGCGTTATTTAACGGTTACGATGCAATCCCCACTTCTGCCGGAATCAGCCGGGCGACCACCCGTACCGTGGTGCACTCGTCGCTGGCGGTTCTTGGGCTGGACTTTGTGCTGACGGCACTGATGTTTGGGAATTGAGTGAATGCAAACGAAAAAGAGTGAAATCTGGGTCGGTATTTTCCTGCTGGTGGCCCTGCTGGCGGCACTGTTTGTCTGCCTGAAGGCGGCGGACGTTTCATCGATGAAATCAGAGCCAACCTACCGCATTTACGCCACCTTCGATAACATCGGCGGCCTGAAGGCGCGTTCGCCGGTGCGCATTGGCGGCGTGGTGATTGGCCGCGTGGCGGACATTACCCTCGATCCAAAAACCTATTTACCTCGCGTGGCCCTCGACATTGAAGATCGCTACAACCACATTCCGGATACCAGTTCGCTGGCGATTCGCACTTCCGGTCTGCTGGGGGAACAGTATCTGGCGCTGAACGTCGGTTTTGAAGACCCTGAGCTGGGAACGTCTATTCTTAAAGACGGCGGCACCATTCAGGACACCAAATCGGCGATGGTGCTGGAAGATCTTATTGGCCAATTCCTTTATAACAGCAAAGGCAGCGACAATAAGACTTCAGGCGATGCGCAGGAATCCACAGATGGACATACTGATACGGCGACGCCTGCAACTGGCACGACGAATTAATCTCAGGAGATACTCGACATGTTTAAACGCTTACTGATGGTCGCCATGCTGGTGATTGCCCCGCTAACGGCCGCAACGGCAGCAGACCAATCTAACCCTTACAAGCTGATGAACGAAGCGGCGCAGAAAACGTTCGATCGTCTGAAGAATGAACAACCTAAGATTCGTTCTAACCCGAACTACCTGCGCGACGTGGTCGACCAGGAACTGCTGCCGTACGTGCAGGTGAAATACGCCGGCGCGCTGGTGCTGGGCCGTTACTACAAAGATGCGACTCCGGCACAGCGTGAAGTTTACTTCGCCGCTTTCCGTGAATACCTGAAGCAGGCATACGGCCAGGCGCTGGCGATGTACCACGGCCAGACCTACCAGATTGCCCCGGAACAGCCGCTGGGCGACGCGACTATCGTGCCTATTCGCGTGACCATCATCGACCCGAACGGTCGTCCGCCGGTGCGCCTGGACTTCCAGTGGCGTAAAAACACCCAGACGGGTAACTGGCAGGCGTACGATATGATCGCTGAAGGGGTGAGCATGATCACCACCAAACAGAACGAGTGGAGCGACCTGCTGCGTACCAAAGGTATTGATGGCCTGACCGCACAGCTGAAATCCATCTCTGCGCAGCCGATCACCTTGGAACAGAAAAAATAATGGCTGAAGAGCTTAGCTGGACGCGCGATGGCGAACGCCTGACGCTGCTTGGCGAACTGGATCAGGACTTTCTGGTGCCCCTGTGGGACGCCAGAAATGAAGCCACGCAGGGCGTTTCGGTAATCGACCTCAATGGCCTTAGCCGCGTCGATACGGCAGGCCTGGCGCTGTTAGTGCACCTGGTTGACCTGATTCATTCCCAGGGCCGCAAGGTACGCCTGGAAGGCGTGAGTGAAAAAGTGGCGACGCTGAAACGGTTGTATAATCTGCCTGAAGATATGATCCCTTAAAAATTTCAGCACGTTATTGCTGCTAATGTTCCTAAAGCCCCATCAATCTTAACGATGGGGCTTTTTGCTTGTTTAAGACTGCGCCACTTTCCTCTAAGATGTGGGGCTGTTTTCACTCTCAAATGAAATGTGAACCTATGGAAAATAATGAAATTCAGACCGTGCTGATGAATGCACTCTCCCTTCAGGAAGTTCTCGTTTCTGGCGACGGTAGCCACTTCCAGGTGATTGCCGTGGGTGAGATGTTTGAGGGCATGAGCCGGGTTAAGAAGCAGCAGACTATCTATGGCCCGCTGATGGAGTATCTTGCGGACAACCGCATTCATGCCCTGTCGATCAAAGCGTATACCCCGCAAGAGTGGGCGCGCGATCGCAAACTCAACGGTTTTTGAGCCATGGGGAAAGTGGTAACGCTTTCCCGGTGGCGAACGTGAATACTTAACAGAGATTAGATTTGATGGATAAATTTCGTGTGCAGGGGCCAACCCGCCTTCAGGGCGAGGTCACCATTAGCGGCGCCAAAAATGCTGCCCTGCCGATTCTTTTTGCCGCTTTGCTGGCAGAAGACCCGGTAGAGATCCAGAACGTACCGAAGCTGAAAGATGTCGACACCTCCATGAAGCTGCTGACGCAGCTGGGTGCGAAGGTTGAGCGTAACGGTTCTGTATGGATTGATGCCGGCTCGGTCAACGTATTTTGCGCACCTTACGACCTGGTGAAAACCATGCGCGCCTCTATCTGGGCGCTGGGGCCGCTGGTGGCGCGTTTTGGCCAGGGTCAGGTTTCTCTGCCGGGTGGTTGCACTATCGGTGCGCGTCCGGTCGATCTGCACATCTCTGGTCTTGAGCAGTTAGGCGCAGAAATTAAGCTGGAAGAAGGTTACGTCAAGGCGTCCGTCAATGGTCGTCTGAAAGGCGCGCATATCGTTATGGATATGGTCAGCGTCGGCGCGACCGTCACCATTATGACAGCGGCAACGCTGGCGGAAGGGACAACTGTCATTGAAAACGCCGCGCGCGAGCCGGAAATCGTCGATACGGCGAACTTCCTGAACGCGATGGGCGCGAAAGTGACCGGGCAGGGTACCGATCGCATCACCATCGAAGGCGTGAAACGCCTGGGCGGCGGCGTGTATCGCGTCCTGCCTGACCGTATTGAAACCGGCACCTTCCTGGTGGCGGCGGCGATCTCCGGCGGCAAAATTGTCTGCCGCAACGCCCAGCCGGATACGCTGGATGCGGTGCTGGCCAAGCTGCGCGAAGCCGGTGCGGATATCGAAGTCGGCGAAGACTGGATTAGCCTTGATATGCACGGCAAACGTCCGAAAGCGGTGAACGTACGTACTGCGCCGCATCCGGCGTTCCCGACCGACATGCAGGCGCAGTTCACCCTGCTGAACATGGTGGCGGAAGGAACCGGCGTGATCACTGAAACGGTCTTTGAAAACCGTTTCATGCACATTCCGGAACTGATCCGTATGGGCGCGCGTGCGGAAATCGAAAGCAACACCGCGATTTGCCACGGCGTTGAGCAGCTTTCTGGCGCGCAGGTGATGGCAACCGACCTGCGCGCATCGGCAAGCCTCGTGCTGGCGGGCTGTATTGCTCAGGGCACCACTATCGTTGACCGCATCTACCACATTGACCGCGGCTACGAACGCATTGAAGATAAGCTGCGCGCGCTCGGCGCCAATATCGAACGTGTAAAAGGCGAGTAATCGCTGCCGTTGTTAAACGCCCTCCGGGTCAGGGGGGCGTTCTCCCTCGCTATTCATCTTTCTTTGGCTGGCGCATCGCCTGCGTTCTATCGATAAACTCATGGGTGACCGGATCGTGATATCGTGATGGCCAAATTACCCATGGCTCCGTCTCCAGTACTTTCGCAATAATCACTTCGCCCTTAGGCCAGGGGCGTGAGAGTACATTGGCGAGTGTTGATGAACTCAGGCCGTTTTTGCGTGATTCTGCGGCCATTGAAGTGCCTTTTTTGCGCAGCCCGGCAATGATATCCGCCGGGTGCCAGTCGATTAATTTATCCATACTTCCTCCCTGAGAGCGCAGTTCAAATCGTCATGTTGGATGAGGAATGTACTGTAACGTTCTTTTCAGGAAGATTCTAAAAAGTTCGTATAAGTTATGATAAATTAGGAAAACGTCAATTTACAGGCGCTTAATAACGTTATCTGGAGTTTTTGGGAGCTTTCCCGCGCATTGCGCGGGAGAGGGATTAGCGATCGCGTTGGACAGCCATATGAGCGAGACCAATAAGCGCATCGCGCCATTGGGTATCAGGCAGCGGCGCCAGGGCGGCAATCGCTTTATCGGCTTCTTCTTCGGCACGCTGGCGTGTCCATTCCAGCGAGCCGCAGGCGGCCATCGCTTCCAGCACCGGTTCCAGCAGATGTCGGCCATTACCTTGTTCGATAGCGCCACGAATCAGCTGCGCTTGTTCCGGCGTGCCGTTGCGCATGGCATGCAGCAGCGGCAGCGTTGGTTTGCCTTCGTTGAGGTCATCGCCAACGTTTTTACCCAGCGTTTCGCCATCGGCGCTGTAGTCGAGCAGGTCGTCGATCAGTTGGAAGGCGGTACCCAGGTAGCGGCCATAATCCTGTAAACCTTTTTCCTGCTCCGGCGTACAGCCAGCCAGCAGACCGGAACATTGGGCGGCGGCTTCGAACAGACGTGCGGTCTTGCTGTAGATCACACGCATGTAGTTCTCTTCGGTGATGTCCGGATCGTTGACGTTCATGAGCTGAAGGACTTCACCTTCTGCAATGACGTTGACCGCTTCAGACATAACTTCCAGCACCTTCAGCGAACCGAGGCTGGTCATCATCTGGAAGGCGCGGGTGTAGATAAAGTCGCCAACCAGCACGCTGGCCGCGTTGCCAAAGGCGGCGTTGGCTGTGGCCTTGCCGCGGCGCATGTCGGACTCATCAACGACGTCGTCATGCAGGAGCGTCGCGGTATGAATAAATTCGATTAACGCGGCAATCTTGACGTGGGCGTTCCCCTGATAGCCAACGGCACGGGCGGCCAGCACGGCGATCATAGGACGAATCCGTTTTCCGCCGCCGCTAACGATGTAATAGCCTAGCTGGTTGATCAACTGGACGTCCGAGTTGAGCTGCTCAAGAATCGTCGCATTGACTCCCGCCATATCCTGCGCGGTTAACTCATTGATTTTTTGTAAATTCATCGCAAAAGCCGGGCTTAATGTCCTGTTTACCACTTATCCATACGGGATAACGAAGGTTTTACGTTAGAGTTGTAGCTACGATTGTACTGAAAAAACGCGACAGATAAACGTTGCCGTGCGCGTTGTGTTTTTTTTCTGCATCTATTGATGGTAGCACTTGTCAAAGGCTCGCGTTTTGCGTAATATTCGCGCCCTATTGTGAATATTTATAGCGCACTCTGAATCACATAAAGATGTGCGCGGAAGCGGAGTTTTATATGTACGCGGTTTTCCAAAGTGGTGGTAAACAACACCGAGTAAGCGAAGGTCAGACCGTTCGCCTGGAAAAGCTGGACATCGCAACTGGCGAATCTGTTGAATTCGCTGAAGTTCTGATGATCGCAAACGGTGAAGAAGTCAAAATCGGCGTTCCTTTCGTTGATGGCGGCGTTATCAAAGCTGAAGTTGTTGCTCACGGTCGTGGCGAGAAAGTTAAAATCGTTAAGTTTCGTCGTCGTAAACACTATCGTAAGCAGCAGGGCCATCGTCAGTGGTTCACTGATGTGAAAATCACTGGCATCAGCGCTTAAGTTAAGGGGAGCAGATTAAATGGCACATAAAAAGGCTGGCGGCTCGACTCGTAACGGTCGCGATTCAGAAGCTAAACGTCTGGGCGTAAAACGCTTCGGCGGTGAAACAGTTCTGGCTGGTAGCATCATCGTTCGTCAACGTGGTACCAAATTCCACGCTGGCTCCAACGTTGGTTGCGGCAAAGACCACACTCTGTTTGCTAAAGCAGACGGTAAAGTGAAATTTGAAGTTAAAGGCCCGAAAAACCGTAAATTCATCAGCATCGTTGCTGAATAAGTTTTTCGCGTCCCGGTAACGGATAAAAGCCCCGCAACACGTTGCGGGGCTTTTTACATTCGACGCCAGGTAAATGATGGTCTGTAGCGCTGTTTCAGGGTAGGAAATCCGGTATGAAGCAACAGGCGGGCATAGGTATTGTGTTGGCGCTCACCACGGCGGTTTGTTGGGGAGCATTGCCAATTGCGATGAAGCAGGTTCTGGAAGTCATGGAACCGCCTACCGTCGTTTTCTACCGCTTTCTGATGGCGAGCTGTGGTCTGGGGCTCATCCTGACCTGGAAGCGCAAGCTGCCGTCCCTGCGGCTCTTCCGTGACCCGCGTTGGCTGGTCCTGCTGCTGATTGCCACCGGCGGGCTGTTTGGCAACTTCGTGCTGTTTAGCTCATCGCTACAGTACGTTAGCCCAACGGCGTCACAGGTGATTGGCCAGCTTTCTCCCGTTGGTATGATGGTAGCAAGCGTCTTTATCCTCAAAGAGAAGATGCGCGGTACGCAGATTATTGGGGCGACCATGCTGATTTGCGGGCTGGTGATGTTCTTTAACACCAGCCTGATCGAAATTTTTACCCGCCTGACCGATTACACCTGGGGCGTTATTTTTGGTGTCGGTGCGGCTATGGTCTGGGTGAGTTACGGCGTCGCGCAAAAGGTGTTATTGCGGCGGATGGCGTCACAGCAGATCCTCTTTTTATTGTACACTTTATGTACGATTGCACTGCTGCCGTTAGCGAAGCCTGAGGTTATCGGGCAACTGAGCGACTGGCAGTTAGCCTGTCTGATCTTTTGTGGTCTGAACACACTGGTCGGCTACGGGGCGCTGGCGGAAGCCATGGCGCGCTGGCAGGCGGCACAGGTGAGCGCGTTAGTCACACTGACTCCGCTGTTCACTCTGTTATTTTCAGATTTATTATCAATGGCCTGGCCCGATTTCTTCGCCAGACCGATGTTGAACCTTTTAGGTTACCTCGGTGCGTTTGTCGTGGTTGCGGGCGCGATGTATTCCGCCATTGGTCATCGTCTTTGGGGGCGGTGGCGTAAGCGTGAAGCGGTTGTTCCGTTACCCCGCGCAGGCGAATGATTTACGGAGAGTAAAATGAAGTTTGTTGATGAAGCAACGATCCT
>NZ_CBDKZX010000065.1:0-22643 GCF_965301105.1 Kluyvera sp. | reverse complement strand
AAGCCCATCCTGACGGATGGGCTTTTTTGCGTCTGTGCGATCCCGTCTCACATGCTGGATGTTGGCGCTAACATCTCCTTATGTGCACGTGATGCACAATACTCCACTTTTTTTCCACTCCATTTCCCACTATTCCTCCTGCAGCTAATCCTAAATCGTGATCCTGCTAACAGAAAATGTGACTCTCATCACTAATTTGTAAATAACAATTATATAACATTTCATTTACTAAAATATCTGCCTGCGTGACGTGTACGCCCGGTAAGGCAGGAGAGCGCTTTTGGCAGGAGTTAACAAATGGCCGTAACCAGTGTGACCCCAGAAGAATCGCTGACCAACAGCGATACTCGCCGTCGCGTGATGGCAATTGTCGGGGCATCATCAGGGAACCTTGTTGAGTGGTTTGATTTCTACGTCTACTCGTTCTGTTCCCTCTATTTTGCTCACATCTTTTTCCCGTCAGGCAATACCACTACCCAACTGCTGCAGACTGCTGGCGTATTCGCCGCGGGTTTTCTGATGCGCCCAATCGGTGGTTGGCTATTTGGCCGCATCGCAGACCGCCGTGGACGTAAGGTCTCGATGCTCATTTCCGTATGCATGATGTGCTTCGGCTCGTTAGTTATTGCTTGTTTGCCGGGCTACAGCGTGATTGGCACCTGGGCTCCCGCACTGCTACTGCTGGCGCGTTTGTTCCAGGGGCTGTCCGTCGGCGGCGAGTACGGTACCAGCGCCACCTATATGAGTGAGGTAGCGGTTGAAGGCCGTAAGGGCTTCTATGCGTCCTTCCAGTATGTCACGCTGATTGGCGGTCAATTGCTGGCTGTACTGGTGGTGGTAATTCTTCAAAATGTGCTTAGCAGCGAAGATCTTCACGCCTGGGGATGGCGAATTCCATTTGCTCTGGGGGCCGTACTGGCGATTGTCGCCCTGTGGCTGCGTCGCCAACTGGATGAAACCTCACAGAAAGAGACGCGCACGCTAAAGGAGGCCGGTTCATTCAAAGGGCTGTGGCGTAACCGCAAGGCATTTGTGATGGTGCTCGGTTTCACCGCCGCAGGCTCGCTGAGCTTCTACACCTTTACGACCTATATGCAGAAATATCTCGTAAACACCGCCGGGATGAGCGCCAATCTGGCAAGCGTCATTATGACTGCCGCGCTGTTCGTCTACATGCTGGTTCAGCCGTTCTTTGGACTGCTGTCGGATAAAGTCGGCCGCCGTACCTCGATGCTCTGCTTTGGCGCGCTGGCCACCCTGTTTACCGTGCCGATTCTCTCCGCGCTGCAGAACGTCACATCACCGTACGCGGCATTTGCGTTAGTCATGTGCGCGCTGCTTATTACCAGCTTCTATACCTCTATTAGCGGGATCCTGAAAGCTGAAATGTTCCCGGCGCAGGTGCGCGCGTTGGGGGTAGGCTTGTCTTATGCGGTGGCTAACGCCTTGTTTGGCGGTTCAGCCGAATACGTGGCGTTGTCGATGAAGTCTGCGGGTATCGAAACCGCCTTCTTCTGGTATGTGACGGTAATGGCGGCGATTGCTTTCCTGGTCTCACTTAAGCTGCATCGCAAAGGAAAAGGTCTACGCCTGTAGTTTAATTTTGCGCGAGCTGCCACACCGCATAGCCGGTGGTGGCACCGGCAACGTCCCAGGCAAAGTCCTTCCAGCTCCAGCCGCTCCCTGCCGGGCGGCTGTCCCAGAGCTCTTTCGTCGCCCCCAGGCTGACGGAAAACATCAGGCCAATCGCCGCGCTGCGATCGCGGCTGACTCCCTGGTGCTGCGCATACTCATTACCGGCGGCTGAAAGCATCGCCGAGGCAATAAAATGCTGAGCTTTATCCTGCCCGCTCCAGCTATCGTTTGCCATATGGCTGCAACCGCTGAGCGCCAGCATTGTGCACATCAGAAGAGGGCGTAGCATAAAGACTCCAGTCATAAAAAAGCCCCGATGTGCGGGGCTTCAGTTTACAGGATACGGCTAATCAGCCTGTCGATACGAATTCGACGCAGACGGCGAATCAGCTTGCGCACTTTTACCGGATAGTCCGCGATGCTTTGCAGGTCGCGGAAGTGATTAACTACCGTCGTGTGCTTACGGATAAGATCCAGCTCCTTCTGGCGCATCGACGCCAGCTGCTTTTTCGGATCGTGAATCAGCACCGCGTTTTCCAGGTCCAGACGCCAGGCACGAGGGTTGAGGTTATTGCCGGTCAGCAGAATCCACTCGTTGTCGACCCACATCCCTTTCAGGTGATAGCTATTATCGCCGTCTTTCCACAGGCGCACCGTCAGCTGATCGGTATTGATGTAATATTGCAGGCGGCTCAGGAAGCGGCGCAGGTTAATCTCGTACAGATACGGCAGCGCGCCGATAATTTTAAACGGCTCATTTTCCGGAATATAGAAGTCATTCGCCGTTTTGTCCCCGACGATAATCTCCACTTTCTTCCCTTCGCGCAGCAGACGAATGATGCTACGGACCAGCAATGCTGGCAGGTTAAAGTAAGGGGTGCAGATAGTGAGCTTTTCTTCGGTGCACGGCATCAGGTGGAAAATCGCTTTATTCAACTGGCTGGTTTTCCCCAGACCAACCAGCGGCGTAACCGTCAGCTCATCATCACCGGCATTACCTGTGAAATGGTAGCTGGTATCACGCAGTTCCTGGCGATACTGGCGGATATCATTTTTGATTTCCGGGCTTTTCGGACGCTCAGTGTTGTCCAGACGATTCACGCCACGGCCTTCGACCAGATTCTCCGATACCCAGTTGAACATGATATCGGCCATCTGCGGATTGCGAATACACTGGTAGCGATCATAACGATATTTATCGTGCTGATGCAGATAGACATCATTGATGCTCGCGCCGCTATACAGCACGCAGTCATCAATGATGAAGCCTTTAAAGTGCAGTACGCCGAGCGCTTCACGGGTATTCACCGGCACGCCATAAACGGGAACCTCGACACCTGGGTTCTCTTTTGCGGTGCGGCAGTACCAGTCCGCGTTGGTATTGGATGCGGCAGCACCAATGCGCCCACGCTGTGCGCGATGCCAGTCAACCAGCACGCGAACATCGAGTTCCGGGCGTTGACGTTTGGCATCGTACAGGGCTTGCAGAATCATCTTTCCGGCGTCGTCCTGCTCAAGGTACAACGCGACGATACAGATTCGGCGCGTGGCGCTGGCGATTTTTGCGAGCAACGCTTCACGAAAATCTGCTGGAGCATAAAAAAACTCAATATCATCAACAGACTGTGAAAGCTTGGGTAGTTGGGCAAGGTGTTGTTGATGTTTATTACGCTTAAATTTTGACAACATCACAGTGCGTTTCTTCTCTGGTTTAGTGAAGGGTCCTCTGTACCACGCAGACGACGTAAGCGGTCAATGATACCATCTCTGTCGGGTAAGGGCAGCATTTCCAGCAGCTTAGTCATCACTTAGCCTTAATGACAGCCCGACAATGCCATCTTCCAGCTGAATATCTACGTCAAAACCGAGCTTCCTCGCCAGAGCAATCATTCCACGATTGTTTGGCATGGTAATACCATTCAGGCGCTGTAAACCATGGGATCGGGTGTAGCCAATAAGTTTGTCCAGCAGACGCCCACCCAGCCCCAGACCTTTCAGGTCGGAGCGCACTAATACAGCAAATTCCGCATCAATGTTGTCGGGATCGGAAATCGCGCGAGTCACTCCCAGGATCTCGGTACGATCGCCTGACGAATAGACTGCCACGAAAGCCATTTCTCGATCGTAGTCGATCTGCGTCATATTGGCTAAATCGTCGTGGGTAAATTCGTTGATCTCGCTGAAATAGCGGTAATAAAGATCTTCTTTCGTCACCCGGGCGATAAACTGCTGCAGTAGCGGCTCGTCTTCCGGCAGAATTGGGCGGAACAAGCAGCGCTCGCCGTTTTTCATAGTCACCCACTCTTCAAGGTGCTGCGGGTAAGGCCGCACCGCCAGTCGACTTTCGCTTGACCCGCTAAATGGCGCAATATCCAGCGTCACGTCCAGAGCGGTAAATTCGTTGCCAGAGGCAAGCAGCGGGTGAATATCCAGCCGCTGAATTTCAGGGCAATCCACAATCAGGTTCGACACCTGTACCAGCAGTTGGCTCAATCCCGCAACATCCAGCGGCCGCAGCGCGCTACGCCCGCGGATTTTCTTGTTTTTAATCGCCTGAATGACCAGATAGCGCGCCAGCGTCATATTCAACGGCGGTAAGGCGACAGCGGCCTGATCCTCTGCGCGCCATTCCACACCGCCTTCACCCAGCATAATCAGCGGCCCGAAAACCGGATCGTGCTCGACGACGACGCGCAGCTCCTGAGCGCCAGCGCGGTTGGCCATACTTTGCACCAGCAGCCCGTGAATACGTGCCTGTGGCCAGGTCATTTTTACACGGTCAAGGATGGCGTCCGCCGCCTGCTGCACTTCGCTGGCGGTACGCAGGTAGAGCATGACGCCCTGAACTTCCGATTTATGCGGAATGTCCGGCGAACGAAGCTTAAGCGCGACCGGATAACCAATCTGCTCGGCAATGTGTACGGCCTCGGCGCTGTCTGCGGCAATCCAGGTGGGAAGCGTATTCAGGCCGTAAGCGGCTAAAATTGGCCGCACTTCGTGCGTGTCCAGTGCGCTGATGCCGTTATCAATCGCCTGCTGTAATAATTCATGCGCCTGGCCGGTATTGGCGGTCAGGCTGTGCGGTAGGGCCGGGGTTTCCCGTAGCTGCTTCTGGTTGCGCCGGTACTCCACCATGTGCATAAAGGCAGTAATGGTGCCTTCCGGCGTGCGGTAGGTCGGGATCCCGGCATCGCTGAACATCCGGCGCGCTTCTATCGATGAATACTCGCCGCACCAGTTGGTCAGTACGCTGATGTAGTTGCCGCGCGGGTGTTGCTTAATCAGGTCAATCAAGGCCGCAGCGCTTTCGCTGCCTGGCGCAGTGGCGCTGGGTGAGTGGATGACCATCAGCGCGTCGAGGTCCGGGCTATTCAGCAATACATTCACCGCCGCCAGATAGTGGCCAATACTGGCATCATCACGTAAATCCAGCGGGTTGTTGGCCTCGACGGTATCGGGCAATAGCTGTTGAAGCTGCTGGCGCGTCTCGTCGCTCAGCGTGGCCAGCTTGCCATTACGCGCCCAGTGTTCATCTAACGCTAGCGCCGCAGGCGCCGCGCCGTTGCTGATGATCATGAGTCGCTCGCCGCGTAGCGGCCGCATATGACTGAGCGTTTCAACGGCAGAAAACAGTTCATGCGTGTCCTGTACGCGGAGCAAACCCGCGCGCTGGATAGCCGCATCCCAGGCCGGATCCATCCCCGAATTCACGTGCAGTAGCCGCTGTGCCGCTGGGCTACGACCACTTTTAATCACCAGAATGGGCTTATTACGCGATGCGCTACGGGCGGCAGAGACAAAGCGGCGTGCGTCGCTGAGTTGCTCGAGATACAGCAGAATAGCGCTGGTTTTACTATCGCGCGCCAGATAATCGAGCAGATCGTCGACGTCGATATCGAGGCTGTCGCCGAGCGCGATAAAATAGGAGAAGCCCATTTCGCGCTGCTGCGCCCAGTCCAGTATCGTGTTGGAGACGGCGGCGGACTGCGAGATAAAGGCCAGCTTGCCCTTGCGGATGGGCACCGGCGAGAAGCTGGCGTTCAGCCCCTGCCACGGGGCCAGTAATCCGAGGCTGTTCGGCCCCAGTAGTCGCATCTGATAACGGGCGGCGCAAGCTTTTAGCTCGCTGAACTGGTCCGGAGGGGAGGAGAGAATAATACAGGTTTTGCAGCCTTTTTCGCCCAGTGACTCCAGCAGCTCAAGATTGCGGCGCGCATGGGTACACAACACCGCGAGATCGGGGGAGAAGGGGAGGCTTTCAATCGTCGGCCAGGCCAGCACGCCCAGCACGGCTTTCCACGCGGGCGTCACCGGCAATACCGGGCCCGCGAAACCACCCGCCAGCAGGTTTTGCATCATCAGAAAACCGGCGCGCTGAGGTTTCATTGATGCGCCAATCACTGCAATCGATTTGGGTCTCAGCAGTGCTTCCAGCCCACGTTGGCTCATACCGGTCTTCCTTACGCGACAATGACGGTAAGAGTTTAACCGTTTTCCGCCTCGACTGCTGTGACGCTGCCCTGATGCTGAGATTTTCCTGCCAGATAGCGAGTGCGAAAGCGGGTGAAATGCTGACTGAGTGCTGACGCAGCATCGGTGTCATTAGCTAAATCGAGCAGCGCAATCGCCACTTCAGCGGTGCAATACTGCCCTTCGGCGTGCACTTCGCGCAGGCTGTAGGCCGATACGCGAGAAAGGTCGACGGAGATCAGCGGCAAATTGTCCAGCCACGGGCTTTTGCGAAACATTTTGCGCGCTTCCGGCCAGGTTCCGTCTAACATAATAAAGAGCGGTGGTTTACCTGATGGCGGGGCGCTCAACACTTGCCTGTCGGCATCGGCGTAGGAAGAAGGAAAGACGACCATCGGCTGATAGTCGGGGGTGCTGACCAAATCCAGCAGCGCCTGGGGCGGTTCGGTACGCGACCATTGAAAAGCCTCGGTCTGCGGCAAAATATCGGCGATCAGACGGCCAGTATTACTGGGCTTCATCGGCTCGGTATCAAACATCACCAGGCAGAAACGGCTTTTTGCCGGCTGCGGCGTGATGGTGTCACAGAGACAATAGCGCTGCACCAGCAGGCAACGCTGGCAGCGACGAACCCGATTACCGCGGGCAAGAAAAGGACGAGTCGCGCGGGCAAGACGCTCAGCGCGCAACCGAAGAACGGCATTATCAATCATGGGATTCGAACGGCAAAAACGCTATTGTCGCAGAGGCGGATTCGGGGCACAAGATGTGCCCCGTGGGTATCAGGCTTGCAGGGCCTCGTTCAGCCAGCTTTCAAACGGCGCTTTGGGGACGGCGCCGTTGAGCATATCGATCACTTCGCCATTTTTGAAAATCATAATGGTCGGGATACTGCGAATACGGAAGCGGGCGCTCAGTTCACGTTCGGCTTCGGTGTTCACTTTTACGAAGCGCATCGTGCTGCTGCGCTCTTCGGCGACGTCTTCAAATATCGGCGCAAAATTGCGGCAGGGGCCGCACCATGGCGCCCAGAAATCAACCACAACCGGGAGATCGTCCTTCAGCAGTTTGTCCAGCGTGCTGTCCGTGGCGTTAATAACATCGCCATCAAACAAGTCTTCACCACAGCGTCCACATTTTGCCGCCTCGTTAATGCGTTCTTCTGGAATGCGATTAAGCGCCTGGCAGTGGGCACAAACGGTATTCATAACTCACCTCTGGGTCTCGTGTTGCAGAACGGCAATGTTGCCGGATGTTTCTATAATGTTACACATTATCGTTCAGAGCGTATTAATCGACAATGCGTTTTATCCAATGGGTACAATAGTCGTGGTCTTTTGTACGAAGTCATAGCTAAGCGCTGGCACATCAGGTAATCTGCGCGCTTCGCGCAGCGCAGGTGGAGAAAAACATGAGCGACGAACTGAAAAACAAAAACGGCAAGGTCAAAGTGATGTACGTCCGCAGTGACGATGACTCGGACAAACGCACCCAAAATCCACGTACTGGTAAAGGCGGAGGCCGTCCAGGCGCATCCCGTGCCGGTACTTCCCGTGCCGAAGGCGGTCGTCGCCCTGCCCGTGATGAGAGAAAGGGTCAAAACAGCGATCGTGGCCGTGAGCGCGGTCGGGATGTTGAACGCGATCGCGAACGTGGTGAAGGCTCCCCATGGCGTACGGTTTCCCGTGCTCCGGGTGACGAAACTATTGTTAAGCCCGATCACGGCGGCATCAGCGGCAAAAGCTTTATCGATCCGGAAGTTCTGCGTCGTCAGCGTGCGGAAGAAACCCGCGTCTACGGTGAAAACGCCTGTCAGGCGCTGTTCCAGAGCCGTCCGGACGCGATTGTCCGCGCCTGGTTCGTGCAGAGCGTTACCCCGCGCTTTAAAGAAGCGCTGCGCTGGATGGCTGCGAACCGTAAAGCCTACCACGTGGTGGATGAAGCCGAGCTGGCGAAAGCGTCCGGAACCGAACATCACGGCGGCGTTTGCTTCCTGATTAAAAAACGTAACGGCACTTCCGTACAGCAGTGGGTCGCGAAAAGCGGCGAAGATGATTGCGTACTGGCGCTGGAAGATGCGGGCAACCCGCACAACCTCGGCGCGATGATCCGCAGCTGCGCGCACTTTGGTGTGAAAGGCGTGGTATTGCAGGATGCAGCGCTGCTGGAGTCTGGTGCCGCAATTCGTACCGCTGAAGGCGGCGCTGAGCATGTTGAGCCAATTACCGGCGACAGCTTCATTGATGCGCTGGAGCAGTTCCGCGCTGCGGGCTACACTATCGTCACGACCAGCGGCAACGGCCGCGGTCTGCCGCTGTTCAAATCAGAACTGCCTAAGAAAATGGTGCTGGCGCTGGGCCAGGACCGTGATGGCGTTTCCGAAGCGGCTGCCTCTATTGCTGACATGAGCGTGTCAATCGACGGGACGCGCGCCGTTGAAGGCCTGAACGTCTCCGTGGCGACGGGCGTGCTGCTGGCTGAATGGTGGCGTCAGCATAAAGCGTAAGAACGTGAATGAAAAAAAACCGGTAGAGGCGACTCTACCGGTTTTTTTATGCCTGCTTTAGCTAGACTTGCTCCGGCAGCACCGGCATCCAGTCAATCGGCGTCTCGCCGCGCTGTTCAAGCCACTGGTTGGCCTGCACAAAATGATTACTGCCAAAGAACCCGCGATGCGCCGACAGCGGCGACGGATGTGGCGCTTTCAGCACGCGATGACGCTGAGGGTCAATAATCGCCCCTTTCTTCTGCGCGTGCGATCCCCACAGTAAAAAGACTACGCCTTCACGATGTTCGTTAATCAGCGCAATCACCTTATCGGTAAAGGTTTCCCAGCCGAGGCTGGCGTGAGAATGCGCCTGTCCGGCACGCACGGTGAGCACGGTGTTGAGCAACAGCACACCCTGGCGCGCCCAGCTCTCCAGATAACCGTGGTTCGGACGGGTAAAACCGGGAATGGTGCCTTCCAGCTCTTTATACATATTCAGCAGCGACGGCGGTATGGCAATGCCCGGCTGGACAGAAAACGCCAGTCCGTGTGCCTGATTGGGGCCGTGGTACGGGTCCTGGCCCAGAATCACCACTTTCACATCGCTCAGTTCGGTATAGCGAAAAGCGTTGAAAACATCTTTTTGCGGCGGATAAATGGTCACGCCCGACTGGCGCTCGCTGGCCACGGTCGCCAGCGTGTTAACAAAATAGGGCTGCTCTTTTTCGGCGGCCAGCACGTCGTGCCAGGTTAATGGGGTTGTCATCTCGCTCTCCTGCGAATTTCTCTCGCTATAGCTTAACTGCTTCTTTCTCCATCACAAAATCGGATAGTGGAAGGGGAAGTCTGTAGAATAAAAAAAGTTGAATATTTACAAATATTTTTAGTGCTTACAGGGTGCGTAACTTGATGCAAAACAAGTATTTTCCTGTATCACCACTTTTATGGTGTGGTTTTTGTTGATTTAAATCAAAGAATCAAGGGTGTTCGAGGGGTATATATACACTCAAGCAACAATGGTTTTACCAATTGGCCGGGAAGCGGCCAGTTAAAAACGAATATAAAGAGCCTAGGGAGGCATCAAATGATTACTGGTATCCAGATTACTAAAGCTGCAAACGACGACCTGCTCAACTCATTCTGGCTGCTCGACAGCGAGAAAGGTGAAGCCCGTTGCCTGTGTGCGAAAGGCGGTTTTAAAGAAGATGACGTCGTTGCCGTTAGCGCGCTGGGCGATATCGAATACCGTGAAATCCCGGTTGAAGCGAAACCAGAAGTTCGCGTAGAAGGTGGTCAGCACCTGAACGTCAACGTACTGCGTCGTGAAACTCTGCTGGACGCCGTTGAGCATCCGGAAAAATACCCGCAGCTGACCATCCGTGTTTCCGGTTATGCGGTACGTTTCAACTCTCTGACTCCGGAACAGCAGCGCGACGTTATCGCCCGTACTTTCACCGAGAGCCTGTAATTTCTCAGGGGTGGGAAATGGAGGCGTTGGGTTAATCCGGTGCTAACAGACAAATCCCCCGCAGGATACCTGCGGGGGATTTTTTTTATCTGGACTGCTCGCGCCCGACCAGAATGGTGGTTAGCGTGAAGGAGAGCACCAGCGCGATGGCCACGCCAGAGATGGCGAAAATAAAGTAAGGGCCGATGTACGCGGGCAGGCTGAAAATACTCGATAAAATATAGCCATACAGTCGTACGCCAAAGAAGGCGATAAACGCTGAAGCCAGTGAGCTGGCGATCGTGGCGGCGATAAATGCTTTCTTGTAGCGGGTCAGTACGCCGAACAGCGCCGGTTCCGTAATGCCCAGCAGCGCGGAGATCGCAGCGGAAAGCGTCACCGTGCGGTTTTCTTTGTTCAGACGCCAGATGGCAAACGTGGCTCCGGCAATCGCCATATTGGCCATAAACATCATCGGCATCAGCATGTCGTAACCGCGATCGCTGAAGTTTTGTAGCGCGATAGGCGTCATCGCGTGATGCATCCCGGTCAGAATAGCGACCGGACGAATGGCGCCCACGACCAGCCCGGCGAAGCTCGCCGAAACGCCAAACAGCCCTTCGATAAACCACGCCAGCATTTTACCCAGCCAGATACCAATCGGCCCAATCACCACCAATGCCGCCAGCGCGCCGAGGAACAGCGTTAGCGTGGGCGTAAAGACGGTTTTCAGCACGTCGGGCATGATCTTGTCGACCGCCTGGTGAATGTACTTCAACGCCAGAATGGAGAAGATCACCGGGATCACGCTGGAGGCGTAGTTGAATACCGATACCGGAATGGCGTTAAACAACCAGAGCGCGGAGGCGGCGTCGGCTTGATGCGTGGCGAGCGCTTTCGCTGCGTCAATCAGCGTAGGGTACATCAAGCAGGCGGCGACGGCGGCGGCCAGGTATTCGTTGGTTTTAAAGATCTTCGCCGCCGAGACGGCAAGGAAGAACGGCAGGAAATAAAATACGCCGCTAGCGATAAGATCGATGATCATCACCGTTTCGCTTTTCGGCGATACCACTTTTAGCGCAATCAGCCCCGCAAGCAGGCCTTTGATCATCCCGGCACCGGCGATGGCGGGGACGATCGGGCCGAATACCCCGGAGACGGTATCCATAAACAGCGAAACCAGGCTTTTGCGTTCTTTGCTTTTGCCGCTAACAGTCGACTGGCCGCTATCGCCGAGGGCTTCCTGCAGCGCTTCATACCAGCTGTTCACCTTCGGGCCGATAATAATCTGGAACTGATCGCTTTGTAGCTGTGCGCCCAACACGCCGGGCAGTTGCTTAATTTCATCCTGCGCCACTTTATTATCATCAATTAAATCAAAGCGCAGCCGGGTCATACAGTGCCAGACTTTATTGATATTCTCCTGTCCACCTACCAGACGAATAATCCTGCTGATAGCCTCTTGCGTCCCCATAATGGCTCCTGCGGTATGTTTGTTGTTTTGTTTGTCTCGCTGAATGGTAAGTAAGCTCATCGTTAAAAACAAACCAATAAAATATGATTTCAATCACAACTTCCGTCTATAAGGTGGTTAAAACATGGTTTGTGTTTAAATTGGTTTGTTTTTTAAATAAAAACAAACCTGTTTTTGGACCAAAAAATATATTGAATAAAAAGGTTTACCGAACGCCGAAAATAGAGTGAAGATAATGGCAATCCTATTATTATTTTCCACAGGGAGCCTTCTGTGAAACCTACGCTGATTACTGCGATAGATTGTTTTATCACGCGTCCGGACCGCCACAACCTCGTGACGGTACGGGTGACGACCGACAACGGCACCATTGGTTACGGCTGCGCCACCTTCCAGCAACGCCCGCTGGCGGTAAAGACGATGGTCGATGAATATCTGCAACCGCTGCTGGTGGGGCGTGATGCCAACAATATCGAAGATCTCTGGCAAATGATGAACGTCAACGCCTACTGGCGCAACGGCCCGGTCATGAACAACGCCATCTCAGGCGTGGATATGGCGCTGTGGGATATCAAAGCAAAACTGGCCGGGATGCCGCTATATCAGCTGCTGGGAGGAAAATCGCGCGATGCGATTGCCGCATACACTCACGCCAGTGGTGAAACGCCGGAGGAACTGTTTGTCTCCGTGGATAAGCTGCTGGAGCAGGGGTATCGCCATATTCGCTGCCAGCTAGGCTTTTACGGTGGGACGCCGCGCGAAATGCAAACGCCGGAAAATCCGACGCCGGGAGCCTGGTTCGATCAGGATGAGTACGTTCGCAATACGGTAGAAATGTTCCGTCTGCTGCGCGCGCGTTACGGTCATCGTTTCCATATTCTGCATGATGTCCACGAGCGACTCTTCCCACAGCAGGCGCTCCAGATGGCAAAGCTGCTGGAGCCTTATCAGCCGTGGTTTATCGAAGATATTTTACCGCCGCAGCAGAGCGCGTGGCTGGCGCAGATTCGCCAGCAGACCTGCGTGCCGCTGGCGATGGGGGAGCTGTTTAATAATCCGGCGGAGTGGCATGACCTCATCGTCAACCGGCAGATTGATTTTATTCGCTGCCATATTTCGCAGATTGGCGGCATCACCCCGGCCCTGAAGCTGGCGGTGCTATGCCAGGCCTTTGGCGTACGTTTGGCGTGGCATGGTCCGGGCGATATGACGCCTATTGGGGTCGCGGTGAATACGCATCTCAACATTCATCTGCACAATGCCGCGATTCAGGAGTTTATTCCGCGTTCCGCCGCCACGGATGCCGTTTTCCCCGGTGCGCCAGAGGTGAAAAACGGCTTTATCTATCCGCCGACGGCGCCGGGTATTGGCGTGGGCTTTGACGAGGCGCAGGCGCTGGCGCATCCGGTCGTTTATCGCCCGCATGAGTGGACGCAGAGCCGCCTGCCGGACGGCGCGATACACACGCCGTAGGCTAGCTCTGCGGCTGCTGGCGAAAAACGAGATTGTCGCGATTATGGGGGATGACGTAGGTGCAGGAGTAGTTGATATCGATGATGTCGCTTATCTCATAAACCTGCCCGCCTTCGAGGATCCCCCGATTGTTGATGTGCATGGCCGGGCTGCCTTTTTTACAGCCCAGTAGCGCAGCCTGCTCGCGGCTGACGCTAATCGCCCGATAGCTGGTGAGCAGGTGGGAGATGGGATAACCTTTTTCCAGCACGTACTGCTGAAGCGAGCGTTCAATCACCTCCTGGTTAAGGTCACTGAACATCGCCGCAGGCATCCGTGAGACTTCAATCTGGGTGGCAATATCATCGACGAAACGCAGGCGGCAGAACTGCCAGATAAAATCATCGTCGGTCAGGCCGAAAATCTGCCGGTCCTCCCGCTCGGGCCGTTTCTTGTGCAGGCTGATCATCCGGTAACGCATCTGGTCAAAGCGTTTTTCGGTAATCGAGTTATAGACCAGCGGATTGCCTCGCGTTTGCTCGTTAATCCAGATGCCAGAACCCTGCACGATGCGCACCACGCCAATGCTGGCAAGCTTTTCCAGCGCCTGGCGAATGGTGAAGCGCGAGACGCCGTACTCTTCGGCCAGCTGACGCTCCGGCGGCAGCTTGCGCGGCCCATCACCAGGCTGTTGGTAAATTTTGCTGAGGAGATCCTGAGTCACGAACTCTTTTTTCTTCATGGCCGCTGTCCCTTACTCTTCAATATAAAAACGCCGGGAACATGTCCCGGCGTTTGTTTTACTCTTCGGTGCTCTTTTCCGCTGCACCGGTACCGCTCGGCTTGCGGCGCTTGCCAATGTTTTTGAGATCGCGGTGACGTACCTTCACGCGCGGTTTTTCTTTGTCTTTCTCTTTTTTCTTCTCGGCACGTTTCGCCAGCACTTTCTTCGACGGTTTGCCAGTCATCTTCTCGCTTGGCGCTCGCGTAGTGGGGCGCAGCCCATCAATGACGCGCGCTTTCAGCTGTTCTTCGATATAGCGACCAATCTTCAGCAACAGCAGATGATCGTGCGTTTCAACCAGCGAAATCGCCGTGCCTTTACGGCCCGCGCGGCCGGTACGGCCAATGCGGTGCAGGTAGGTATCGGCGCCGCGCGGCATATCGAAGTTAATCACGTGGCTGACATCAGGGATATCGATCCCGCGCGCTGCGACATCCGTCGCAACCAGCACATTCACGCGGCCATCGGTCAGACGTTTGATACCTTCGTTACGCTTAATCTGCGGCATTTCGCCTTCGAGATAGCAGTTGTTGATCCCGGCCAGACGCAGCGTTTCCGCCAGCTCATGCACGCGCTCGCGTTTGCGCACAAAGACGATGGTACGGGTGGCGTCTTCCTGCTTGAGCAGGTGCTTGAGCAGCTCAACTTTGTGCTCATAGTTGTCGGCACGGTAGTACCACTGGTGGATCTTCTTGCGCTCGCGGGTGGACGGCGTCGCGGAGACTTCCACCGGATCTTCCAGCAGACGCTCGGCGAAGTCTTTAATCGCTTCGCCTTCCAGCGTCGCGGAGAACAGCAGCGTCTGTTTGCGCCAGCGGGTTTCTCCGGCAATGTGTTCGATATCCTGGGCGAAGCCCATGTCCAGCATGCGGTCGGCTTCATCGAGGATCAGCGTCTCAACGGCACGGCAGTCGAAGTTTTCTTCTTTGATGTACTGCAGCAGACGGCCTGTGGTGGCGACCACGATATCCTGGTTTTCGCTGAACACTTCGGCGTGGTTCATATACGCCACGCCTCCGGTGATGGTGGCGATGTCCAGATGGGTGTTTTTCGCCAGTTCGCGGGCATGGTCAGCGACCTGCATTGCCAACTCACGCGTTGGCGTGAGGATCAAAATACGCGGCGGGCCGGATTTTTTACGCGGAAAGTCGAGCAGGTGCTGCAACGCAGGCAGCAAATACGCCGCTGTTTTACCGGTGCCGGTTGGCGCAGAACCGAGAACATCACGTCCATCGAGCGCAGGCGGAATGGCGGCAGCCTGAATGGCAGTCGGGCGTGTAAAGCCTTTACTCTGGAGGGCTTCCAGCAGGCTTTCGTCAAGTTCAAGTTCGGAAAAAGTCGTTACAGTCATGATTACCTCTGTGTGAGGCGCTGATTATAGACGTTACGGCTGTAATCTTCATCTGTTTGTATGGCTATCTGTTCTCGGGTATTGTTCATAGCCGAATGCTTATGTGGATTGGCCTGCAAGGTTACTTATGACGTCTGATTCTAAATCCGCGCTGCGCCGCAACGGATTTACCTTTAAAAAGTTTTTTGTTGCCCACGACCGCTGTGCGATGAAAGTGGGCACCGACGGCATTTTACTCGGCGCCTGGTCGCCGATCGCCCGGGTGAACCGAATCCTCGATATTGGCACGGGAAGCGGGCTGCTGGCGCTGATGCTGGCGCAGCGTACCGAAGAGAACGTGACGATCGATGCCGTTGAGTTGGATGAAGAGGCGGCGGATCAAGCGCGGGAAAACGTGGCGGAATCGCCGTGGGCCGGGCGAATTGAGGTGCATACGGCGGATATCCAGCAGTGGGTTGCCGGGTTAACCACGCGCTACAACCTGATTGTCAGCAACCCGCCTTACTATGAGCAGGGGGTGGAATGCGCCACGCCGCAGCGAGAACAGGCGCGCTACACCACCACGCTCGACCATCAGGCGCTGTTGGCCTGTGCCGCGAATGCGGTGACTGAAGACGGCTTTTTCTGCGTGGTGCTACCGGAAAATATCGGCCAGACTTTCACCCAGCAGGCGCTGTCAATGGGCTGGCATTTACGTCTGCGCACCGACGTCGCGGAGACGGAGATGCGCCTGCCGCATCGCGTGCTGCTGGCTTTTTCACCGAAAGGCGGAGAGTGCTATAGCGACAGGCTGACGATCCGTGGGCCAGAGCAGCAGTACTCGGAAGGCTACACTGCGCTGACCCAGGCGTTCTATTTATTTATGTGAACCAGCGGCGAGAGCACCGATGGGCCGGATTCCGCGAGCAGTTCCGGGTAGTCCAGCGTGTAATGCAGCCCACGGCTCTCTTTACGCATCATCGCGCAGCGTACAATCAGCTCGGCCACCTGCACCAGGTTGCGCAGTTCCAGCAGGTTATTGGAGACGCGGAAACGTGAGTAATACTCGTCCAGCTCCTGCTGCAACATGGTGATACGGCGCAGGGCACGCTCCAGCCGCTTGGTGGTGCGCACGATACCGACGTAGTCCCACATAAACAGACGCAGCTCGTGCCAGTTATGCTGAATCACCACCAGTTCGTCAGAGTTTTCCACCCGGCTTTCGTCCCAGGCGGGTAGTTTCTCCACCTGACGGGCGTACGGCATGCGCTTATGAATATCTTCCGCCGCCGACCAGCCGTAAACTAGGCATTCCAGCAGCGAGTTTGACGCCATGCGGTTCGCGCCGTGCAGGCCGGTATAGCTCACTTCGCCAATGGCGTACAGGCCGTCAACGTCGGTGCGTCCATAGTCGTCGACCATCACGCCGCCGCAGGTGTAGTGCGCCGCCGGAACAATCGGCACCGGCTCTTTAGTGAGATCGATACCCAGCCCCAGCAGCTTCTCGTAAATCATCGGGAAGTGCTGGCGTACAAAGGCTTCCGGTTTGTGGCTGATGTCGAGGTACATGCAATCAACGCCGAGGCGTTTCATCTCGTGGTCAATGGCGCGCGCCACGATATCGCGTGGTGCAAGCTCGCCACGTTCATCAAAGTCCGGCATAAACCGGCTACCGTCGGGGCGCTTCAGATGTGCGCCTTCGCCGCGCAGGGCTTCGGTGAGCAGGAAATTACGCGCCTGCGGGTGATACAGCGCGGTCGGGTGGAACTGGTTAAACTCGAGGTTAGCGACGCGGCAACCCGCGCGCCAGGCCATGGCGATGCCGTCGCCGGAGGAAATATCTGGGTTGGTGGTGTACTGATACACCTTCGAGGCGCCGCCGGTAGCCAGCACTACGGACTTCGCCGAACAGGTTTCCACCTTCTCTTTATTACGGTCCCAGATCCACGCGCCAACAACCCGGCGGGTGCCCGGCAGGCCGACTTTATCCGACACGATAAGATCGACGGCATTACAGCGTTCCAGCACGCGAATATTCGGGTGGCTCATCGCTTTACTGACCAGCGTGTTCTCGACTTCGCGTCCGGTGGCGTCCGCCGCGTGCAGGATACGGCGATGGCTATGGCCGCCTTCGCGCGTCAGATGATAACTCTCTTCCCCGTTAGCCTGGATTTGCGTATCGAACAGCACGCCTTGATCGATCAGCCACTGCACGCAGTGTCTGGCATTGCTGGCAACAAACGACACCGCCTGACGGTCACAGATGCCCGCGCCGGCAATCAGCGTATCCTCAACGTGTGATTCAATGCTATCCGTCTCGTCAAAAACGGCGGCAATGCCCCCCTGCGCATAAAAGGTAGAACCTTCGCTCATCGGGCCTTTGCTGAGGACAATCACGGAACTGTGCTCCGCAAGGCGCAATGCCAGCGAAAGCCCAGCAGCGCCGCTGCCTATAATCAATACATCACAGGAAAGTTCTGGAAGTGAGTTCATCTTCTTTGTTTAATTTACTAAACACGGTAATCGAAGATTAGCACTATAAAAGCGACATGTGCAGGGTTTTTTTACGTCAGGGTTATAATGGCTAAACATGCTGGCTGAAAAGGCGTCGTGGGCGAGGGCAAAAAATCTGAATAAAGCCAGGTGTTATCACCGCTATTTATGGTGAAATCAAGGCCGGGTTACGATACTCTTCACTGGATTTGCGTTTTTATTTCGCAACTTACACATCTGTTCACATCAGCAGACTTATAATGACAGACAATGAACGGCCTGCTGCGAAACAAAAAACAAAGCGTAACGGAACTTTACGAAAACCGGACACTCTAACCTTCTGCTTGCTCATAATGCAGTGTTGGAGTGGCATTCTGATTACGCATGGGAATAGGGTTTGGGGAGACATTACCTCGGATGAGCGAGCAGTTAACGGACCAGGTCCTGGTTGAACGGGTCCAGAAAGGAGATCAGAAAGCTTTTAACCTTCTGGTAGTACGCTACCAGCATAAGGTCGCGAGCCTGGTTTCCCGCTATGTGCCATCCGGCGACGTGCCGGATGTCGTACAAGAGTCTTTTATTAAGGCCTATCGTGCGCTGGATTCTTTCCGGGGAGATAGTGCTTTCTATACGTGGCTGTACCGCATTGCGGTGAATACGGCTAAAAATTACCTGGTTGCTCAGGGGCGTCGTCCGCCGTCCAGCGATGTGGACGCGAACGAGGCCGAAAACTTTGAAAGCGGCGGCGCTTTGAAAGAAATTTCGAACCCTGAGAACTTAATGTTGTCAGAAGAACTGAGACAGATTGTTTTTCGCACCATTGAAGCGCTTCCGGAAGATTTACGCATGGCAATTACCTTGCGGGAGCTCGATGGCCTAAGCTATGAAGAGATAGCGGTCATTATGGATTGTCCGGTAGGTACGGTTCGTTCACGTATCTTCCGTGCGCGAGAAGCTATCGATAATAAAGTTCAACCGCTTATCAGGCGTTGACGGAAGCGGGATACTGGAAAAGGTATTAGGCATGCAGAAAGAACAACTTTCCGCCTTAATGGATGGTGAAACGCTGGATAAAGAACTGTTAACTGAGTTAACACGTTCCACAGAGTTGCAGAAAACCTGGGAGAGCTATCACCTCATTCGTGACTCGCTGCGCGGCGAAACGAGTGAAGTCCTTCATTTTGATATCTCCTCTCGCGTGATGGCCGCCATCGAAAATGAGCCCGTTCGTATACCGACTGCGCCGCTCATTCCTGAAGCCCAGCCAGCACCTCATCAATGGCAGAAAATGCCGTTCTGGAACAAGGTCCGTCCATGGGCCAGCTCGCTCACCCAAATGGGCGTGGCGGCTTGCGTATCACTGGCTGTTATTGTCGGCGTTCAGCACTATAATGGGCAACCAGATTCCTCTCAACCTGAGTCACCGGTATTTAACACGCTGCCGATGATGGGCAAAGCCAGCCCGGTTAGCCTGGGCGTTCCTTCGGACGCGTCGGCGGGTAACGGTCAGCAGCAGGTTCAGGAACAGCGTCGTCGTATTAATGCTATGCTGCAGGACTATGAATTGCAGCGTCGCTTGCATTCAGAACAGCTTCAGTTTGAGCAGGCACAAACTCAGCAGGCTGCTGTTCAGGTGCCAGGCTATCAAACTTTAGGAACGCAATCGCAGTAATGAAGCAACTTTGGTGTGCCATGTCACTTGTGGCTGGTAGCCTGTTCTTCTCCGCAAACGCCTCGGCTGATGTATCGTCCGGGGCGTTGTTGCAGGAAATGAATCTGGCCAGTCAGTCACTCAACTACGAGCTGTCGTTCGTCAGCATCAATAAATCCGGCGTGGAATCGTTACGCTATCGTCACGTGCGTCTGAATGGTCAGCCGCTGGCGGAGCTGTTGCAAATGGACGGTCCGCGTCGCGCGGTGGTCCAGCGCGGTAACGAGATCAGCTATTTTGAACCGGGTCTCGATCCCTTCACGCTGAACGGCGACTACATTGTCGACTCCTTGCCTTCGCTGGTCTATACCGATTTCAAACGTCTGGCGCCTTACTACGACTTTATCTCCGTCGGGCGTACGCGTATTGCCGATCGCATGTGCGATGTGATTCGCGTTGTGGCGCGAGACGGCACGCGCTACAGCTATATCGTCTGGGTTGATTCCGAAAGCAAACTGCCGATGCGCGTCGATCTGCTTGACCGCGATGGCGAAACGCTGGAGCAATTCCGGGTTATAGCGGTCACCACCGGCGATCAGGTCAGCGGCACGATGCAGAACCTGGCGAAGGCTAATCTGCCGCCGCAGCTCTCTGTGCCGACCAACAACAATGTTGATCTGAATTGGTCCGCTGGCTGGGTGCCGCAGGGCTTTAAAGAGATTTCCAGCAGCCGCCGCACGTTGCCGAGCGTTGATAGCCCGGTCGAGTCGCGCCTGTTCTCCGATGGGCTCTTTAGCTTCTCAATTAACATCAATCGCGCCACAGCCAACAGCAGCGATCAAATGCTGCGTACCGGACGCCGGACGGTGAGCACCACGGTGCATAACCAGGCTGAAATCACCATCGTTGGCGAACTTCCGCCGCAAACCGCGAAGCGGGTCGCAGACGGTATTCAATTCAAGGGCGCGCAATGATTAAAGAGTGGGCCACCGTTATCGCGTGGGACAACGGCCTGGCGCAGGTCAGCTGCGATGTGAAAGCCTCTTGCAACAGCTGCGCCTCGCGCGCGGGCTGCGGCAGCCGGGTGCTGAATAAGTTAGGCCCGCAAACCACCCACACCATCACTGTACCGAGTGCGGAACCGCTGGTGGCGGGGCAAAAGGTCGAGTTGGGCATTACCGAAAGCAGCCTGTTGGGTTCCGCGATGCTGGTATATATGTCTCCGCTGCTCGGTTTGTTTGTGGTCGCGGCGCTATTTCAGGTGCTGTTCGGCACCGATATTGCCGCGCTGTGTGGTGCGGTGCTGGGCGGTGTCGGTGGATTTCTTATTGCGAAAGGGTTTTCACCACGCCTTGCCGCGCGGCAAACCTGGCAGCCGGTCATCATCAGCGTGGGGCTTCCCCCCGACCTGATTCGCACGGCATCTTCATCTGAAATGAGCCAGTGATTACACTGGCTTTATTTTTTGGAACGCTCCTCGCAGGAAGCGCTATGCTTGCGGGAAGAGCATTTCCTGGTTGCGCGGTTGTAGTGTAGAATGCGGCGTTTTCGAACGACAACAATGTCAGGCTCCGTACCGCGGCCTCAAAGTATCCGTAAGGCATAAATATTTTAATATATGAAGAATATACGTAACTTCTCCATCATTGCACATATCGACCACGGTAAATCAACGCTGTCTGACCGTATTATTCAGATTTGCGGCGGCCTTTCCGACCGCGAAATGGAAGCCCAGGTTCTGGACTCAATGGATCTGGAACGCGAGCGTGGCATTACCATCAAAGCGCAGAGCGTGACGCTGGACTTTAAAGCGGCCGATGGCGAGACCTATCAGCTGAACTTTATCGACACCCCAGGCCACGTCGACTTCTCTTATGAAGTTTCCCGTTCTCTGGCGGCCTGTGAAGGCGCACTGCTAGTGGTTGACGCCGGGCAGGGCGTAGAAGCACAGACGCTGGCGAACTGCTACACCGCCATGGAAATGGATCTGGAAGTTGTGCCGGTTCTCAACAAAATCGACCTGCCTGCCGCCGATCCTGAGCGTGTTGCGGAAGAAATTGAAGATATCGTCGGCATCGATGCGACCGACGCTGTACGCTGCTCGGCGAAAACCGGCGTGGGCGTTACCGATGTACTGGAGCGTCTGGTGCGCGATATTCCGCCGCCGGAAGGCGATCCGGAAGGCCCGCTGCAGGCGCTGATCATCGACTCCTGGTTCGATAACTATCTGGGCGTGGTTTCGCTGGTGCGTATTAAAAACGGCACCATGCGTAAAGGCGACAAGATTAAAGTGATGAGCACCGGTCAGGTTTACAACGCTGACCGTCTGGGCATCTTCACGCCAAAACAGGTTGATCGTACCGAGCTGAAATGCGGCGAGGTAGGTTGGCTGGTTTGTGCGATTAAAGACATCCTCGGCGCGCCGGTTGGCGATACCTTGACGCAGGCGCGTAACCCGGCGGACAAACCGCTGCCAGGCTTCAAAAAAGTGAAGCCGCAGGTTTATGCCGGCCTGTTCCCGGTCAGCTCTGACGACTACGAAAACTTCCGTGACGCGCTCGGCAAGCTGAGCCTGAACGATGCCTCCCTGTTCTACGAGCCGGAAAGCTCCACCGCGTTGGGCTTCGGCTTCCGCTGTGGCTTCCTCGGCCTGTTGCACATGGAGATCATTCAGGAACGTCTGGAACGTGAATACGATCTGGATCTGATCACCACCGCGCCGACCGTAGTGTATGAAGTGGAAACCACGGCGAAAGAGACTATCTACGTTGATAGCCCGTCCAAACTGCCGCCGCTGAACAACATCTACGAACTGCGCGAGCCGATCGCTGAGTGTCACATGCTGCTGCCGCAGGCTTACCTCGGTAACGTCATTACGCTGTGTATCGAGAAGCGTGGTGTGCAGACCAACATGGTTTACCACGGTAACCAGGTTGCGCTGACCTATGAAATTCCGATGGCGGAAGTGGTACTCGACTTCTTCGACCGTCTGAAGTCCACCTCTCGCGGCTATGCGTCGCTGGACTACAACTTCAAACGCTTCCAGGCGTCTGACATGGTGCGCGTTGATGTCCTCATCAACAACGAACGTGTCGATGCGCTGGCGCTGATTACCCACCGCGACAACTCCCAGAGCCGTGGCCGTGAACTGGTTGAGAAGATGAAAGATCTGATCCCTCGCCAGCAGTTTGATATCGCGATTCAGGCGGCCATCGGCACGCATATCATCGCGCGTTCAACGGTGAAGCAGCTGCGTAAAAACGTTCTGGCGAAATGCTACGGTGGCGATATCAGCCGTAAGAAAAAGCTGCTGCAAAAACAGAAAGAGGGTAAAAAGCGCATGAAGCAGATCGGTAACGTCGAACTGCCGCAGGAAGCGTTCCTCGCCATTCTGCATGTCGGTAAAGACAATAAATAAT